>JBFYYZ010000051.1:0-5096 GCA_041309745.1 Bacillota bacterium
GTGCGCAGCGGGTCGCGAAGCGGGCTCTTGCTGCCCGACCTCGACGGGGTGGATAGTGTTGACGAGCAGGTTGCAATCGCCTCGCGTAAAGCCGGGATCGGACCGGAAGAACAGGTGGAACTTTTTCGCTTTACCGTTGCTCGCTATAAGGAAGAATAAATCGCCGCAGGAGCTGTTTTATGCAGGAAGCGCTTTATTACGAAAAAAGTGGTAATAAGATCCGCTGTAATCTATGCCCGCACCGCTGTCTGATTGGCGAAGGTAAAAGCGGCACCTGTGGAGTGCGCACCGTGCGCAGCGGAAAGCTTTATGCTGATAACTATGGGCAGCTCTCTGCCGTGCACTGGGATCCGGTAGAAAAGAAACCGCTCTATCATTATTACCCGGGCCAGCCGATTCTTTCCCTCGGTACTTATGGTTGCAACTTCTTTTGCTCTTTTTGCCAGAACTGGACCCTGGCCCGTGGCACTGCAGACGCGGAAGCCCAAATAACAGAACCGGGCAAAGTTCTTGCTATGCTCGAGAAGGAAGGCAATCCTGACCGAGTGCTGGGAGTAGCTTACACCTACAACGAACCGTTGATCTGGTACGAGTTTGTGCTTGATACAGCCAGATTGCTCAAAGAGTACGGTTACAAGAACGTGCTGGTTACCAATGGCTACATCAACCCCGAGCCGCTTGCGGAGCTTTTACCCTATATTGATGCCATGAATATCGATGTCAAAGGCTTTAGCGACTACTTTTACCAGGAGTACTGCCACGGGCAGCGGGCAGCGGTTCTTAAGACAGTGGAAATGGCTGTAAAACAATGTCATGTAGAGGTTACCTGCCTGCTGATCCCCTCCCTTAATGATCAGCCGGCAGAGCAGGAAGCTTTGGCCGGCTGGCTGGCCGGGTTTGATCGCGACTTAGTTTTGCACTACTCGCGCTATTTCCCCCATTATAAACTTGACCTGCCGCCTACAGGAGAAGATATTATGGTGAAAACCCTTGAAATAGCCCGTAAGTACCTGCGTTATGTTTATGCCGGCAACATTGAACTACCGGGAGCAAGCAATACCATTTGTCCCCACTGCGGCAACCTGCTGATTGCCAGGAGCGGTTACCAGGCGAAAGTGGTAGGGCTTAAGCAAAACTACTGCAATAACTGTGGCAACAGGATCAGTGTTGTCCTGCCTGCTTGCTGATCACTAACTTTTTTAAACTGATGAAGGGTTTAAACTTTCATTGGAGAATAAAAAGGTGTTGAAGATATTTTGCTGGTTAAGGCAATCTAATAGATAAAAGGAATCGATCGAAATTGGCCATCTGGGAACGCATCGTTGCAGCATTACTACAGTTAAACATCGAGTGGCGAGACATAGTTGATATTGTAGTTATGTCTTTTGTTTTTTACCGCCTGATTTTAATTATTCGCGGAACCAGGGCCGAGCAGCTGGTCAAGGGGCTTTTCCTGTTGCTGTTAGCGATGGTTTTAAGTGATCAGGCTGGTTTTGACACGCTGCACTGGGTTTTACGCCAAGTGATGACCGTCGGTTTGATTGCCATCCCCATCGTTTTTCAACCCGAGCTGAGGCGTGCTCTTGAGCACCTGGGGCGGGGCAAAATTTTTAAATCTTCCTTCTGGAACCTCAATAATCAGGATTTTGAAAATATGCTCGATGAACTGAACAAGGCCCTGCCGGTGCTGGTCAAGAAAAGAATGGGGGCCCTGATTGTTATTGAACGCTTAACCGGTTTAAAAGAGTGGATTGATACCGGAATCCCGGTTGAAGGAGTGGTTACCGCCGAGCTTTTAGTAAACATATTTTTCCCTCGCAGCCCGCTTCATGACGGCGCCGTAATTATTCAGGGCAACCTGATTGTTGCTGCCGGTTGTTACCTGCCACTGACCGAGGAGCCCGACTTAGGCAAGGAACTGGGCACCAGACACCGGGCCGGTATCGGTATCAGTGAGCAATCTGATGCGGTGGCGATCATCGTATCTGAGGAAACTGGCACTATTTCAATCGCCCACGACGGGGTACTTACCCGTTATCTTGATGAGAAGAAACTGCGCTCTCTGCTTTCTGAACTTTGCTCGCCGGAAAAAAGCGAAGGTATCGGCCTGAAATCCTGGAGGAGTAACCAATAAAGATGAGAAATTTTCTACGCAGCAATAACTTTGCCATGGTTCTGTCCATTTTACTGGCAGTCGTGCTCTGGTTGTTTGTTACCGGTGATAAAATAACCAGGACTACCCCGGCTATTAAAGTGTGGCAGGATGTGCCGATTCGGGTAGAAAATATGAACCAGGATTTTGTGATCACCGATATGAAAACCACTGTTGATATTACTCTCGAAGGGCTACCTGATGCCTTTGAAGATTTACCGATCCAGGAGTTAGACGCATTTGTTGATTTAACCGGCAAGGAAGCGGGTACCCACCTGGTCAGGGTCCAGGGACAGCCGCCGCGCAGTTTAAGCCTGGTGATGATTGAACCCGAGCAGGTGAGAATTGTTATTGAAGCTTATTATAGTGAGGATTTTGAAATTGAGTTAGAATTTATTGGAGAACCGGCCCCGGGTTGGGAATTGACCAGTTATACCTTGCTGCCGGAGACGGTTCTGGTTGGTGCTGAGGAATCTTTATATGAAAAGGTTAATCTGGTGAGGATGATCATTGATTTAAGCGGAATGAGCCTATTTGAATCTGTTGAACTGGCTCCGTTAGCTTACGATGAGGAAGGTAATCCGATTGTCGGGGTAGCTATTGAACCCAACCTGGTTACGATCAGGCTTGAATTTGAAAGAGCAGTCGAACCCGAAGCATCTGATGACCTTAGCTCAGATCTTATCAGAAATCATCCCATTTAAAGGAGGATTATATTTGGGCAAATTATTTGGAACTGACGGAATCAGGGGGGTGGCAAACCGCGATTTAACCCCGGAACTGGCTTTCAGGATAGGGCGCATAGCTGCCTGGAAGCTTGGAGGGGAAGTGGAAAGCCCTCTTTTTGTGATTGGCAGAGATACCCGGTTATCAGGTCCGATGCTTGAAGGCTCGCTGACTGCCGGAATCACCTCTGCCGGTGGCAATGTCAGCCTGTTGGGTGTGGTTTCTACCCCGGCGGTAGCCTACCTAACCAGGGAGCTGGGAGCTGCGGCAGGAGTGGTAATCTCAGCCTCGCACAACCCGATCGAAGATAACGGTTTGAAAATCTTTGACGGCCGGGGCTTTAAATTACCCGATGCCCTGGAAGAAGAGATTGAAACGGTTTATTTTCGCGAAAGCGATGATCTGCCCCGCCCCGAGGGGGCCAGCTTGGGGCGGGCCGACATAGATACCGGTGCGCTGACGTGCTACCTTGATCACCTAAAAAGTAGTACTGTTCCCTTAAATGATTTAAAAGTAGTCATTGACTGTGCCCACGGGGCAGTATGTCGGATGGCCGGAGATTTGCTTCAATCACTGGGCGCATCGGTAACGGCACTGCATGATGAACCGGATGGTAGTCTGATTAATGTTAAATGCGGAGCGACCGATACCGCCGACCTGGAGCGGGCAGTAGTGGAGAATGGCGCTGCTTTGGGGCTGGCCTTTGACGGGGACGCCGACCGGCTGATCGCTGTTGATGAAAAAGGCCGGGTGGTTGACGGTGATGCGGTGATGGCCATCTGTGGCGTAGATATGGCCGGCAAAGATCAGCTGAGCAAAAAGACAATTGTGGCCACTGTCATGAGCAACGGCGGCCTCGATATCCTGGCTGAGAAGCACGGGATTAAGGTGTTGCGGACAACAGTAGGCGACCGTTATGTGCTGGAAAAGATGATCAAGGGCGGCTATAACCTTGGGGGGGAGCAGTCGGGACACATTATCTTTTCTGATCATGCCACAACGGGTGACGGTCTGTTAACCGCCTTGCAGCTGCTGAAAGTATTGCAGCAGGAAGGAAAACCGCTGTCAGAGATGGCTTCCGCACTGGAACGGTTGCCGCAGGTTCTGGTCAACCAGAAAGTAGGCACTAAGGATGGCTGGGCGGAAAACATAAAGATCAAGACGGCGATTGAAAAAGTAGAGCAGGAGCTAGGCAGGCACGGCCGGGTGCTGGTGCGTCCCTCGGGGACCGAGCCGAAAATCAGGGTTATGTTGGAGGCTCCCCTGCCGGAAGATAAACTTGAAGCTTACGCTCGCTCTCTTGCTGAGCTGATTGCAGTCGAGCAGTCTTAAAGAAGGGCTGGAGCCGATCACTCTCAGCGGTTGACGGACTCTTAATAAATCTTTATAGTTACTTAAGGGGGAGGAGCGCTCGGGCCTCCCCTGTTCCATGGCAGTAATGCCACCGAGAAGCAAGTCACGAGCGGCTCGATTGGGGGTTTTATCGATGTGTGGAATAGTAGGTTACACCGGCAACAGGACGGCGCCAGCCTTACTGATCGCCGGATTGAAGAAACTGGAATACCGCGGTTACGATTCAGCCGGTTTGGCCCTGCAGCAGAACGGTACTCTTTTTGTAGCGAAAAAGGCCGGCTCCGTTGCCGATCTGGAAGCTACCCTAAACAGCAATCTGGAGCAGGCGACAGTTGGTATCGGTCATACCCGCTGGGCTACTCACGGTCGTCCCACTGATATTAATGCTCACCCCCACTGCAGCTGCGGCGATGAAATTGCCTTGGTTCATAACGGGATTATTGAAAACCACCAGGAACTGAAAGAGTGGTTGGCCGGTGAAAAGGGTCACCACTTTATCTCAGAAACCGATACCGAAGTGCTGGCTCACCTGATTGAAGAATATTATGATGGCGACCTGTTAGCAGCGATGCGGCAGGCGATGGAAAAGGTGGTCGGCTCCTATACCGTGCTGGCGCTTTCTGCCCGCGAACCGGGCCGGCTGGTCTGCACCCGACAGTCGAGCCCGCTCGTGATCGGTCTGGGCGAAGGTGAAAACATGATTGCTTCCGATATTACCGCCCTGCTGGAGCACACCCGCAAGACAAAGATTCTCGAAGACGGGGAATTTGCAGCAGTAACAGCTGATTCAATCGAAATAGTTAACGCTGATGGCTCTGCAATCGAGCGTGATATTTTTGAAATAACCTGGGATCTTGAAGCGGCG
>JBFYYZ010000052.1:0-7375 GCA_041309745.1 Bacillota bacterium
TTCTCACCGAGGCGCGCCAGCTCCTGTTCTGCTGATTCTACCCAGTCTTGATAACTACAACTGTGCATATCCTCAACTTTTGTAGCGTGCCCCTTCAACCTTACCCCCAGAGCGCTGATCCCCTGAGCAGCCAGTTTCTCACCCATCGCCCTGAAAACCTGAGGCGTACCGGAAATGCCATGGATCAACAGGCACCCGCTGTCGCCGGCTTCAAAGAAAAATGGTTCGGCGCCGGGCATAATCTGCGGTAAATCACAATCAATACCGGTATTATCTAGCTTCTGGGTCATAGTAGGGGTTCACCATCTCTTTTTCGCAGTAGTTGCATTTGATCATCTTCTCGTTACGGGCAGGGTATGAACTATAAAACTTTTTATGGCAGTGCGGACATTCCCAATCGAACAACAAAATCAGCTCCTTCGCGGTTATTTGAAGCTGTAGCTTTTGTTCATGTCGATATCTATTATATACCCAGCCGCACGATAGGTAAAGTATAAGTTACCGAAATTCATCCTGCAGCGATGAAAGATCTTTCGGGTCAAAGCCCCTGAAAGCTAAAGGCTCGCCCTCAAGCATGCTTAGCGATGCCTCAAAGGTCAGCCTCGGTTTTAAGTAAAATACTCCTAAGGGAATCCGCTCTCCCCACTCCCGGGCCAGCTTCAGCGCCGCGTCCCAGTCTTCCCGGTCGGTAATCTCTGGGAAATATACCCACTTCTTATACCAGCTAAAAGTGTTAACCTTATTGAAAGAGACGCAGGGTTGCAAGATATCGACTAAAGCGTAGCCGGGAAACTCAATCGCCGCCTTGATTGTATCTTTTAAATGCTTCTTCTCACCGCTGAAACAGCGCGCCACAAAACCGGCTCCAAGCACCAGGGCCAGGGCCAGCGGATTTAAGGCCGGGATCGTTACACCACCTGTTTGCACCCCTGTTACCATCCCCGGATCACTGGTGGGGCTGGCCTGCCCCTTGGTCAGGCCGTATACCTGGTTGTTATGAACCAAATGGGCAATGTTTGGGTTACGACGGATATTGTGGATAAAGTGGTTTCCACCCTCCCCGTAGCTGTCGCCGTCTCCTGATTCCACAATTACGGTTAGATCTTTGTTGGCAACCTTCGCCCCCAATGCCGGCGGCAAGGCCCTGCCGTGCAATCCATTAAACCCGTTTACCTTTATGTAATGCGGGATTTTAGCCGCCTGTCCGATACCGGAGCAGATTAAAACCCGGTGCGGTTCAAGCTCAAGTTCAGCCAAGGCCCCGGCAAGCGCCTCGCGAATGGCAAAATTGCCGCAGCCCGGGCACCAGGCAGTCTCTCCGATCAGGTAGTCTTTGTCGCTACGCATTTTGTTCCACCTCCCCGACTATTTCGTGAGGTAAAAAGGGCCTGCCGTCATATTTTAGAATCAGCCGGTCGATCACCAGGCCCGTTTCCCTGCGGATCAGCGCAGCCAGCTGCCCGGTGGCATTGTTTTCGATGCAATAAACTTGTTCCACCTCTGCCGCCAGTTCAAGCAAGCGTTTCTGCGGCAGTGGCCAGAGATCGGAAAAATGCAGCAGCGCTGCCTTGATGCCCAAAACCGCCAGGGCGTCTACCGTCTCGCGCAGAACACCGTAGTTTGAGCCCCACCCGATCAGCAGTTTCTGCGGATGCGGGTCTCCGTAAAGATCGGGCTCATCCATCTCCTCTGCCAGAGCAATCATCTTTTTCATCCGCTTATCAACCATCCTGACCCTGGTTTCCGCATCTTCGATAATATTACCTTTCTCATCATGTTCATCGCTATCCACCAGCACCACTTCACCTTCTACTGTCCCGGGAATGATGCGCGGTGAAATTCCGTCTTCTGTCAGCAGGTAACGCCGGTAGGGTTTTTGCAAATCCTCTTCGCCGGCAATATAGCGGTTATAGCCGAGGCGGCTGAAATCAAATGGTTCAACCGAGCGGTGGGTATCGGCAAAATTCTGATCTGAAAGGAAAATAACCGGAATCTGAAAACGATCGGCCAGCTCAAATGCTTTATTTAAGCGGTAGAAAGCATCTTCATGAGATGTAGCGCTGAGCACAGCCCGCGGGAATTCACCATGGCCGGCATGCAGCACAAAGTCTAAATCGCCCTGCTCGCTGCGGGTTGGCAAACCGGTTGCCGGTCCGGGGCGCATCGCCACCACCACCACCAGTGGCGTTTCAGTCATCCCGGCCAGTGAGAGACCCTCAACCATCAGGGAGAAACCGCCTCCTGATGTTACAGTTAATGCTCTTACTCCGGCATAAGAAGCGCCCAGGGCCATATTGATCGCCGCAATTTCATCTTCTGCCTGCTCTACCACCACCGGGTGGCTCTTGATCTTAGCTGCCAGGTAATTAAGGATACCGGTGGAAGGGGTCATCGGGTACGCTGACAGAAAGCGGCAACCCGAAGCAAGGGCCGCCATCCCCAAAACCTGGTTACCGTCAATAAACAGTCTCTCGCTCTGCCTCTCTTTTGGCGGCAGAACAAAACAGGCGCTGCAGTATTTAGCGGCCGCCTCATAACCCTTCTTAAGCGCCTCAATATTTTGATCAGCCACTCCTTCTTTCCTACTGAAAACCTCTTGCAAGAGCTTCTCAACTGCCTTAGTCGAAAGGCCGATTAAAACCATGAGGGCGCCTACAGCCACAGTATTGGCCATAATCGCCCCTCCGGCCTCTTTAGCCAGCATTTCCAACTCAACCGGGACCGCCCGCTGTTCATGATCGGGAAGCCTGAACAGCTCCGGATCATAAATCACCCGCCCCGTGGGCAAAAGGTTGTCTTTGTGAGTTATGTAAGTTTCTTCGTTCAGAGCTACCAGAATATCGATAGCCTCGACCGTAGTCCATGGCGTTCCATAAGCAATACGCAGCCGCGAAAAGTTATGACCACCCCGCACTCTGGACATGTAATCCTTGGTGTAAATCAGGCCGTAACCTTCCCTGACCAGCGCCTTGCCGAGCAGGTTCATCACCGTATCCATACCCTGGCCGGCCGCCCCACCAATTAGGATATTTATCTCCATCAGCAATCTCATCTCCTTTTGAGATTGTGCTTACAAGCGGCCCACCCAAAAAAGCAGGTAGAGGCCCGCCAGAACCATAACCAGACCGCTGAAATAACTAATATATTGTGTATACTTGCTAAACCTTGGTAAATTCTTCGCCATCCCGGTAAAGGTTCCTGCCGCTAAGAGCGGAATTCCATGCCCCAAACCGTAAACAAAGAGCAGAATACTGCCATAAAGCGGCTCCGCCTGCAAGGCGGCGTAGGTGATAATGACCGCTAAAACCGGGGTCGCGCAGGGAGAAGCCACCAGGCCAAAGAGCAGGCCCATGAGCAGCGAACCACCGACACCAACCTTTTGCAACGGAATCTTCTTTAACCCAGGCAGGTTAAAAGTGAGCACTCCCAGCAGCTGCAGTCCCATCAACAGTGCCACCGCGGCAAGAATATAGTACCAAAACGTTCCCACCTGGCCGAATACCCGTCCAAAGTAGGCGGCAACAAACCCCATGATGGCAAAGGTTAGCGACATACCAACAATAAATGAAAAAGAGAGCTTAAAACCCCTTGCTTTCGAACCTTCGCTGTAGCCTCCGATGTAGCCGACAAGCAGAGGAACCATCGATAAGATGCAGGGGCTGATACTGGTGATCAAACCACCGAGAAAGACGAGGAAAAAAGTAAAGGCGCTTCTTTCATCAACAACGCCGGGTAGAGTTACCGAAAAGAATCTGTCGAGACCGGTTAACTCGGCTTCAGCGGTCTCCTCCTGCCCTTTGATCAAGTCGACACGGGCACTCATGTCTTCTAAGCTGAAAACCCCCGCTTCCTCCAACAATACAGTTCCGTCCGCCTTGATAAAGAAAAAGGCTGGAATGTATAAAACATCAAATTCACCGAAAAACATCTGGGTTTGCGGGTTATCAAGGTCGGCAACAATTATAGCAACCTCACCGGCGTACTGCTCTTTTAGGGCCGTGACCACGGGCTCCATACTCACACAGGCGCTTCACCAGCGGGCATAAAATTCAAGAAGGATTGGCTTCTGATCACGCCGGGCTGCCAGGTAATCCTGGTAGGGATCTTGATTCGGTTCTGCCGAAAAAGATACTGCCCCGGGAGCCAACGATTGCTCACCTTCAAAACGCTCCGGCTGCGGAATAAACAGCACAGCAAAAACAGCCAGCACCACTATTGATAAGACGATTATTTTAAATTTACCGGACAAAAAATGAACCTCCTGATTGTTAAACTGGTTTCGAGTATCTATAATAGCACAAATATTCTTCTGCTGCCCGGAAGTGCTTTTCTTATGCAGAGACACCCTGATAGAAGTTAGATTTTATCTACCATACCAGAATTTTCATTGCTGGATCGGCAGGGAAGCTTTAGGCTATCAAGCCAGACCAGCATAAAACCAATACCACTGAAAATGGCAATCAATCCAACCAGCCAGAGGATGGTAGCTCCAAAGCCAATGGCCTGAACATCAAAAAAGAAGTAGGGATACATACCGCTGAAACTACCCTGAATAACGGAAAATAGATAGTAGAGAGAAGGGAAGATGAACCAATATCTCACATCGGAGTAACGCAGCTGCCCGCTGCGATCAAAAAACAACCAATCCAGGAAAAACCCGAGTGGAGCAATAGTGTGTGTTATGTGATGCCTGAAAGCCAGACCTTCAGAAAAGTATTCAGGCAGTGCCGGGACAAGAACAATGTGAAAGATTAGGCCCGTCGCCATAATGCATAAAAGCACGCAGCCGCGCAAAATTGCTCTGAACCGCCCCGGCTCAGGATTATTGATAAAATAGAGCAACGCCAGCACAACCAGGATGTTGCTTTGGATCGTAAAATAGAAAATCGCGGGCAGCCCCTCTCCCGGCATGAGCGGCATAAAAATAGAAAGATAAAGGCCACAAAGGATGACCGCAATCAACAAAACCCGGTAAGCTGTTTTGATATAGCTATTAACCTGCATCTTATCATCTCCTTTTCCCATCTCAAACCATTATAAATATAATTATAAATCAAGTCACCGGCTTTTTATCGTGTTTTAATTTAGCAAAGCTAACCAGTAACAGAAAATTGCAGCTCTATCTTACAGGAAATCTGATTTGCCATTTAGTATAAATCATTTTCATGCTGTTGTTTTGTGTTTTAAGATGAAGAGCAGGTAAAAACAGACGAGTGAGGCCAGCAGGCCGATGATAAAAGTGGGATAATAGCTGTTGGTCATTTGAGCGAGGGACGCAGCGGAGATCGGCCCCAGTCCGCCGATGATGCCTACAGCGGTAAACGCCAGTCCGTAAGTAAGGCCAAAATTGTCAGAGCCGAAAATACCGGCAATAATGTTGGGGTATGAGGTATAGAGGCTACCGTAGCTGAGGCCCAGCAGCAGTGTGCCTAAGATTAAAGCCGGCCAGCCCAAACCACTGAGATAAGAAATCATTGCAGCTAACATCATGAAAAGGGCAACTTTTAAATTACGGCGATAGCCTACACGGTCACATAATACTCCACCGATCATTCTGCCCGCAGCATTAGTGGCAGCAAAGAGCGCTACCAGAATATAACCCCAGCCAATATTAAAGTTTAACTCTGCTATCTGGACAAGATGGGCAATAAACATTGTACCGGTACCACTTGAAATTCCTATCAGTAACCAGATTGTTAAAAAAGACGGCTCACGGACTATTTCAGTCCATCTGCTGTTAACCGTGATGGCCGGAGGTTCATCTTCTTTGCCAAATAAGGGGGCCTTTGACGGCGGGCTAATTGACAACGCGGCAAGATTGATTGTTACGAGCTGTGTAATTCCGCAAATCACAAAAGTATTGATGATGCCAAAATTACTGATCAGCAAGTTAACCACCGGAGACCAGAAAAGAGCTGACACCCCAAGGCTCATCAATACAATTCCGGTCACGGTGCCCCGCTTTTTTGGTGGAAACCAACTGATAATGTTGGCCATAACTGCCGAATAACCCAGGGCCACAGCAGCACCAAAAATAAAACCGAAGATTAAGGCTACTCCGAGGGGGGTTGCAACAAAAGCGCATAAAATGAAGCTGATCCCGATAAAAGTACCACTGATGACTATGCCAAGTTTTGGCCCGAAACGACCCTGGAACCAACCGCCAAAGACCATGGCAATAGAAAAAACAAGCAGTTCCAGGGTATAGGGAAGCATCGCCTCTGCCCTGGTCCAGCCCAGTTCTTTAATTAACCCATCGGCAAATACGGACCAGGCATAAAAAATGCCCAGGCAGAAATTTACCAGGGCACCGGCAAGTACCACACCGGTTCTTTTTGAAATCATTATTTGATCAACACTCCCGCTACTCTTTGCTGTTGTACAGTGAGCCCATGATGTCGCGGCGCGAAACGATACCAATCAGTTTCTGCTGTTCGTCAACAACCGGCAACCTGCTGATTCTCTTTTCCACCATCAGGGTCGCCGCTTTTTCCACCGTATCTTCCGGGCTGATGAAAACCACATCTTTACTCATCAGCTGTCCTGCTTCCAGAGACATGGCCCGTTGCAGATCTTCAACAAACTTTTTCGGGCTGCCCAGATAGATCAGTCCGCCTAAAATTTCAAGATAACCGGGTGCTTTAACCCTTGAAGCGCGCCTGATCAGGTCGCCTTCGGTTACCACGCCCGCCACCCTGCCCGCTTCGTCGAGAACCGGCAGACCGCTGATATTGTGATCCTGCAGCAGCTTTGCACAGGTTTCCACCGAATCACCGATTGATACAGTTATTACATCCGTTGTCATAAAATCTTTAACCAGCATTTACCGATTCCTCCTGATAAATTCTTCGATAGCGCTCATGTATTTATGCGAGTCAACAAACATTATATCATTATGGTCAGCCAGGGAAATAGTGACCAGTTCTTTCTCCTTTGAACCAAGCGCCTCAAAAAGTTCTCGGCCCTGGTGCAGGGGTACAAGACTGTCAAGCTCACCATGAATAACCAGTGCGGGAAGACTGATCTTGGCAGCCATTTCTCTATAAGATTTTTCAAGACCGCTCAAATCCCCCGGCGACGGTAGGCCAAGATGGCTGATTAAACCGGCCACGCTGATAAAACCGCTTTCAATGATCAGCCCGCTGATCTGATCGGGGTATGCTGCAGCCAGTTCCAGGGCCGAGATGCTGCCAAGGGAGCGGCCCATTACAAACCACTGATCGGGTTTGAGCTCTGCCGGGAAGTCGGCCGCCAGATGCTCAAATATTTTGCGGGCGTCGGTTACCAGGTCGCCGAAGGTCGGCGTCCCACCGCTGGCCCCGTAACCACGGTAGTCGGCAACCAATAGGTTTAGGCGGCGGTTTTTATAGAGTGG
>JBFYYZ010000053.1:0-3438 GCA_041309745.1 Bacillota bacterium
TCAGCGATGCCGAGCTGGAAAATACCAAACGCGGTCTGGTTAATCACCTTCTGTCGCGTCAGGACAGCCCCAGTCAGCTGATCAGTTTTCACTTGGACGGCATAATCGGCGGCTATAACTACAGCTTTGAGCAGCTGATTGAAGGAATAGAACAAGTGAGTCTTAGAGAAATTAGAGCAGTAGCCGAGAGAATTAAGCTCGATACAATTTTCCTGCTACGACCGGCTGAAGGAGGAGAGCGATCTGATGGCTGAACTATTCAAGCTGATTGAGAATAAGACTTTACAGGAAAAGCTCTATCATTTCAGGGTTGACCCGGGTATGGATCTTTATGTACTACCGCGACCCGGATACCGGAAAAAATACGCCATCTTTTCAACCCGTTTTGGTTCGATCGACAATAAATTCCGCATCGAGCCGGAACAGGAGTTTTCAGATCTGCCCGATGGTGTGGCCCACTTCCTGGAGCACAAGCTGTTTGAAGATGAACAGGGCAATGTTTTCGACCGTTTTGCCGCACTTGGTGCATCGGCTAACGCCTACACTTCATTTACCCAGACCACTTACCTCTTTTCCTGTACTGAACGGTTCGCAGAGAACTTCGGGGTATTGCTTGATTTTGTTCAGGATCCTTATTTTACCGAGCAGACAGTGCAAAAAGAACAGGGAATTATTGGCCAGGAGATTAAGATGTATGATGATCATCCTCACTGGCGGGTTTTTTTCAACCTGCTCGAGTCGCTTTACCAGTCACATCCGGTGCGCAACGATATTGCCGGAACAGTTGAAAGTATCTCGCGGATTACTCCGGAGTTGCTTTACCGCTGCTATAATACCTTTTACCATCCCAGTAACATGGCGGTTTTTGTGGTTGGTGATCTTGATCCAAAGCAGGTTTACAACCTGACAGCGGAAAATCTTGCCGCCAGAAACTACGGCCCGCTCGGCGCAATTGTGCGCAGCTTTCCCGCTGAACCATCGGAGGTGTTAAAGAGGAGGGCAGAACAACAGCTGGTTGTATCTGAGCCGCTTTTTTTCATCGGTTACAAGGATATCGCCGTTGAGCATTTAAAAGGCCGCGAACTGATGCGCCGCGAAATCCTGATGGAGCTGGTTTTAGACATTTTGTTCGGAACAAGCGAAAAGCTTTATAACGATCTCTACCGCGATGACCTGATTGATGAAAATTTCGGTGCTGAGTATACTGCTGAATCAAATTATGGTTACGTGATGATCGGCGGGGAAACCAAAGATCCCAACCAGCTTTGCGAAAGGATCATGGGGACCATCGAAACCATGAATAAAGTAGGAATCGATGAGGAACAGTTCGAGAGACACCGCCGGAAAATTCTCGGCGGCTATATCAGGCGTTTTAACTCGCTTGAATTTATCGCGAACAATTTTTTAGCATACCGTTTCCGGGAGACAGATCTCTTTGAACTGCCTTCGATTCTGCAGGAAATTAAACTGGAGGAAGCGCTGGCTTTAGTCACAGAAAACTTAGACCCCCAGCGCCACGCCGTTTCCCTGATCCTCCCGAGTCCGTAAGGACAGAAGAAATGTCCCCTGGCTTTGGTTGGGCTAACCAGGTTGATCTTTTCAGGCCGGAAGAGTAAAATAGGCTCATTGGCGTGCACATAAATGTGCACAAAGATCAGGGAGGTTTGTCCATGAATAACTTTACCCGCTACGTTAACCCTCATCTGGGCGAAATGCTGGAAAGCATCAAGCTCGATCAAAAATATGTCAAAGGCGAAGGCTGTTACCTGATCGATGATCAGGGTAACCGTTACTTAGATTGCATAGCCTCCTACGGGGCGCTGCCGTTCGGTCATAACCCGGAGGCAATCTGGGAAGAGATCAACCGTTTTCAAAAATCCGGAGAGCCAAGCTTTATCCAGCCTTCGGCGCTCGACGCCGCCGGTGAACTGGCCCGCCGCCTGCTCGAAGTTGCCCCGGCAGGCCTTGATTATGTAACATTTGCCAACAGCGGTGCCGAAGCGATTGAAGCGGCTATCAAACTCTGTCGCTCCGCAACTGGTCGCCCCGGAATTTTAGCTACCGACAACAGCTTTCACGGTAAAACCTATGGCGCCCTCTCGGCAACAGGTAACCCGGCTTATCAAAAAGCATTCTGTGCTCCGGCCGAGCACTTTTCCCACATCAGTTTCGGTGATGCCGGCGCTCTTGAAGTAGAGCTTAAGGCTAACCCCGATTGTTATGCCGCGTTCCTGATAGAGCCGATCCAGGGCGAAGGAGGCACTATCGAGCCTCCTGCCGGTTACTTGCCAAAAGTAAGGGAAATTTGCGATCAGTATAAAGTTTTGCTGGTTTTCGACGAAGTCCAGACCGGCCTTGGTCGCAGCGGCAACCTTTTTGCCTGTGAGGCTGAAGCAGTGAGGCCTGATCTTCTGGTGCTGGCTAAAGCCTTGGGCGGCGGCCTCTTGCCGATTGGCGCCTGCCTGAGCAGCGCCGCTGCCTATAACGAAGAATTTGCTCTTAAACATTCCTCGACCTTTGCCGGCAATTCACTGGCCTGCCGTGTCGGCATTAAAGTTCTCGACCTTCTTACAGACCATCGTAAGGCTCTGGTTAAAGAAGTGCGCCGCAAGGGCGAAATATTCAAGGCCGGCCTGCTCGATTTACAGGAAAAATATCCGGACCTGATCCTTTCTATTCGCGGCCGTGGACTGATGCTTGGCATAGAATTTAATATGGATCGCGAACTTTTTCCTGGCAGTCTCTTAGGAGTGATGGCCGAACAGGAGCTTCTAACCCCGGCGATCTCTTCCTACCTGCTAAATGTTGAAAAAATCCGCGTTGCGCCCACCCTTAACGGCAACGCGGTAATCCGGATCGAACCGCCGCTGACCATCAGCGAGGAGCAGTGTCAGGAAGCCTTAGATGGCATCGCGGCCATGCTGGCCGTACTTAGTAAAAAGGATACGGCACGCTTTCTCTCGTACCTGGTCAGAACCCCGGGGGCTAAAGATGATCAATACACGCAGTTTGTCCCGTACCTGGCGCCTAAGTATGCACCATCAGGCAGCGCGGACGAAGGACGTTTTGCTTTTTTAATCCACGCCCTCGATCTGCAGAGCTATCACCAGTTTGACAACAGCCTGCTCTCCTTTAGCGAAAAAGAGCTGGCCGATCTGACAGGCCGCTTTAACGACATGGTCGAACCTTTCGTGGCTGGCAAGACCAAAATTGTATCAGCCGCCGGCAAGACTGCTTACGGTGAATTTATCGCTCTTTCACGCACCACTGATGAGTTTGTCAGTATGCCGCGCAGCCAGGCGCTGTCCGAGCTAAAAAATGCAGTAGCTCTGGCCCGCGAGCGGGGTGCAAAAATAGTCGGTCTCGGCGCTTTTACCGCTGTTGCCTCGATGGGTGGCCTCTACTTGAAAAACGAAGGCATTCCGATTACCACGGGCA
>JBFYYZ010000054.1:0-8137 GCA_041309745.1 Bacillota bacterium
GAAACTTGTTGTTTATAGTTCTGGTTGCGTCACCGATATTGATACAGGCAAAAGCCCCTTCTTTCATCACCCGCCACAGCTCGTGCCAGACCCCGTCAAGGATCTGGTGCATCGCTTCAAATGCGCTGCTATAATCACCGCAAACGATGTTAGTTTTAATAGCGGGGTCCAGGCTGCAAAATTGTTCATCCCACATTTCGATCATCGGATAGGGTGGCGAAGTGATGACCAGGTCGATACTCTGATCTTCTATTTGGTCCATATTTCTTGCATCCTGGAAAAACAGCTTATGAGTGGTAGTAAGCAACCGCAGCTCTCCCTTATTTGTCACAGCTTAAAGCATCGCCCTAACAACCTGTTTGCATTATATAGCAACTATTGTCAAGTTGCATTCGCTAAGCCTGGCTACTAAATTGCTATTTGCTTTATAGCAGGAATATTTAAGGTCAGAAACGAATATTTGTTATCAAATCTATTCGCCTTCTCGTCCTATACATTAACTGAACCAGTTTACTCGTTGATAGAAGTTGCCTGAAAGGGGATTTTAATCATGAAAAAATTTGATCTGATCGTCATTGGCAGCGGGTCTGCCGGCTCCAATGTCATGAACCGGGCTACCGGCAAAGGCTTAAAAGTGGCCATGGTTGAAAAGGGTAATCTGGGCGGAAGCTGCATTAATGTGGGCTGCATCCCTTCGAAGGCGCTGATCCAGTCAGCCCGGGCTTTCAAGCAGGTAAAGAGCGCCGGACGCTTCGGAGTAATTACCGAAGCACCTGGGATCGACTGGCCGGCAGCAGTCAGGCGCAAGGACCGGATCGTGAACAAAATGAGAGCCGGTGGTTATAACAGCCTTACTGATAATAAGAATGTGACTCTCTTCGAAAGCGAAGCTTCTTTTGCCAGTCCTCAGGAAGTGCTGGTGAGTGGTGAAAAGCTAAGCTCCGAGCGGATAGTGATCGCTGCCGGGGCCAGGCCTTCGATCCCATCGCTTAGCGGGCTTGATGATGTTGATTACCTAACCTCAACAACAATCATGGAGCTTCAAGAGCTGCCGAAAAGCCTAATCATCATCGGCGGCGGCCTGATTGCCCTGGAGTTTTCACAGCTCTTTGCCCGACTGGGGGTGGATGTAACTATCGTGCAGCGCAACCGGCAGCTGGCTCCGCAGCTTGATCAAGATATTGCCGATGAAATCAGCTCTGTGCTTGATAACGAAAAGGTTAGGATCATTACAGGCGCCGGGGTAAGCAAGGTTGGCCGGGAAGGCGATTTAATATTTGTTGAGGCTCAAAAAGACAGCAAGATGATCCGTTACAGCGCAGAGAAACTGCTGATTGCCACGGGTAGAGCGCCGAACAGCGACCTTTTAAACCTCGAACAGGCGGGAATAAAAACTGATCAGCGGGGTTTTATTATCGTTGATGATAACTTTAAAACTTCCGCAGATGGAGTGTGGGCGATCGGCGATATCATCGGCGGCCTCATGTTCACCCACAAGGCTTGGCACGACGGCTACCTGCTGGCTAACCACCTGATTGATGGTAAAGCGATCAGCCCGGCAGACAGATTGATCCCCTTTGCCGTTTTTACTGAACCGGAAATTGCCGGGGTAGGATTGAATGAAGCTCAGGCCAGGGAAGCCGGTTACAACTACAAACTTAAACGTTACCCCTTTGGGACACATGGCCGTAATATTGTCGATGACAAGTTAGAGGGCTTTATTAAATTTATTTATGAATCGGGAGATGAAAAACTGCTCGGCGCCCAGCTAATCGGCCCCGAAGCCGGCGAGCTGATTCATGAGTTGATTGCCGCGATCTATTTTGGAGCAAAGTTATCCGACCTGCAGAATATGATTCACATCCACCCGACCCTGGCCGAGGCCATCAACAGCGCCGCTTTTGCAGAGTAAGATGTAGCAATACAGAGGAATATATTACCCTCATCTAATGTTTTGTTATATAATTAAGAAGAATCTTCATAATTTACCTGAAAGAAGGCAAGCTTAATGGATATTATGAATGTCATTGCAAAACAGTTAAGCGATCCCCGTGTCTATCAGCAACTGAGTGCCAATGCCGGCACAAAACCTCAGCAGGCTCAGCAGGTAACCCAAAATGCTTTACCGCTACTGCTTAAAGCTTTACAGCAAAACGCCAGTACTCCGGAAGGAGCACAGTCGCTACAAAACGCTCTGCAACAGCACCAGAACGAGCCGGTCGACGATCTTCTCGGTTTCTTTAAAAACGTTGACACTAAAGATGGATCAAAGATTTTACAACACATTTTTTCCGACCGAAAAGACAATGTTCAGGCAGATCTGGCCAATAAAGTTGGGCTGCAAAACAACCAGGTTTCTAACCTCCTAATGCAACTGGCCCCGCTGGTTCTTGGTGTGCTTGGCAACCAACAGCAAGCCCAGGGTAACCAGGGCAATGTTAACGACCTTCTCTCACAAGTAATAGGCATGATGGGCAACCAACCACAACAGCAAAGCAGTCAGTCTGGCATCATGGGTTTGATCTTAGGTTTCTTGAAAAAATTTCTTGCCAAGTAATCACTGATTCTGCTGCTCTCATCAGCAGCAAATAATCGGACGCACAGGGAGAGTTAACCGATCCAAATGGCTTAACTCTTCTTGTTTAATAATCATTATGATCATTGATCGATAAACTGGTAAGGAGTGCCCAGGTAAATGACGTTAGAAATCGCCCTGACATTCGGCCTTCTCTTTCTGGCCATCATTTTGTTCATTACCGAACTTCTGCGGCCTGATCTGGTTGCCCTCCTTGTTTTGGTGCTTCTTGTCGTCACCGGGCTGGTCACACCCGAAGAAAGCATCCAAGGCTTTTCCAATCCGGCGGTAGTCACAATCTGGGCCGTTTTCATCCTATCGGCCGGCTTAGCCCGCACCGGGGTCACCTCCCGCCTGGCAGACCAGCTGCTGCACCTGGGCGGAAAAAGCGAAAGCCGTCTGTTGGCCGCAATAATGAGCAGCACCGCTGCTGTCTCAGCATTTGTGATCAACGTAGGCGTGGCTGCGATCTTCTTACCCGTTACCTTAGATATTGCCCGGCGCAGCGGTAGAACCCCTTCACGACTGCTGCTGCCGATGGTCTACGGAACAACCATAGGTGGAATGCTCGTGTTAATCGGCACCTCTTCCAACCTGGTGGTCGTTGACTTTCTGCGCGAATACGGCTTGCGCCCTCCCGGCCTATTTGACTTTGCCCCGGTTGGGTTTGCCATCTTGGTGGTATCAATCGTTTATATGCTGCTGTTAGGGCACCGGATTCTGCCCGAACGAAATAGCCCTTCGGTGGAAGCAGTTTCACCCGGTCGTGACTATCGAAAAGATTACGGATTAAAGGAACGTATGGCTCTGCTTACTATACCAGAAGGCAACCCGCTGGATGGGAAAAAAATGAGTGACAGCCGTTTCGGTAGAGCCCTCGGCTTAAATGTGTTAAGTGTGATGCGCGATGACGGAGATCATCTCATTCCCGAACCAGGCTTACAGCTTAAAGCCGAAGACCGTCTGCTTGTTTTGGGACGCCTTGACATGATCGACGAGTTGAGTGGCAAACCGGTGGTGATGATTGAAGAAGAAAGCCCGGACAGTTCCTGTCTATTTTCTGAAAAAGTCGGCCTGATCGAGATCGTGGTTGATGAAGAATCTCCCTTCAAGGGGAAAACCCTGGTAGAGCTAAATACCCGTCAGAGTTTAGGTCTTACCCTGCTGGCTTATCGGCGCGGTGAAAAAATCCGCCGCACAAATTTAAGGGATACCGTGTTCGAAACCGGCGATCGCTTGCTTTTCAGGGGTGAGACTGAACGGTTAAAAGCGCTGCAGGAAGACAGCGCATTTTGCACTGATGGAACTTGCAACCCCGGGCTTTACCAGCTTGATGAGCGGCTGCTTTATTTACGCATACCGGAAGGTTCTCCGCTGAGCGGCAGCTCACTGAATGAGATGCACCTGGCAAAAGCGTACGGCATCACCGTCTTAAATATTATTCGCAGCGGCGAAGAGCTTTTAATGCCCGGACCGGAAACGGTGCTTGAAGAAAATGATTTGCTGGTGGTTGAAGGCCGCCCGCTTGATATTGAGGTCCTGCGCGGACACCAAACCCTAATCGTTGATCGCAATCCGGCCATTGATTTAAAAGACTTAGAGACCGAATCACTAGCCGTTGTAGAGATAATGCTTTCGCCTCATACTGCTTTAACCGGTAAAACTTTGCGCCAGTTAAACTTTCGCGAGAAATTTGGTATCTCGGTTCTGGCTATCTGGCGTGGTAACCGCGCTTACCGGACCGGACTCAATGATATGGCGCTGCAATTCGGAGATGCCTTACTCTGTTACGGAAGAACTGAGAAATTTCAGGTTTTGGCGCAGGACAGTGATTTTGTGATCCTGAATAGTGATTACCGGAAAAAACCGGCTACCGGTAAAGCACCCCTGGCTGGGTTGATCATGGCAGCTGTGCTGGCCGTGGTCATTTTAAACTGGCTACCGATCTATGTGGCTGCCATTGCAGGATCTCTGCTGATGATCATCACCCGCTGCCTGAGCGCCGAAGATGCCTACCGCTCGATCGAGTGGAAAGCTGTTTTCCTGATCGCCGCCATGTTGCCTTTAGGTCTGGCCATGGGCAGGACCGGCGCGGCGAGTTTGATTGCGGATGCGGTGATCGGCTTTACCGGCAATTATGGCCCCACCGCTGTTCTGGCCGGGATCATGGTGCTCACCCTGTTTCTTAACCAGTTTATGCCCAGTGCGGTTAATGCTGTGGTGATGACCCCAATCGCCCTTGCCTCAGCCGCCGGTCTTGGCATATCCCCCTATCCCTTCGTGATGGGCATTGCCTATGCTGTTGCCGCCAGTTTCATGACCCCTGTCTCCCACCCGATCAACGTTTTGATCATGAGCCCGGGTGGCTACCGCTTTACTGACTATTTAAAAAACGGACTGCCCCTGGCTTTGATTGTGCTGGTGGTTAGCATCCTGCTGCTGCCGGTTGTTTTCCCCTACTAAACAAACTAAAGGGCCGGCAGAACAGAGATGACTGTAACAATTGTTAATCATATCAAGGAGGTTTTTGTAATGACTCTTTTTAAAACAGTTTCCGATGCGGAAGCAACGGGAAAAGTACGCCTGGTTTACGACGATATCAAGGCCACAAAGGAGATTGATTTTGTGCCGAATTTCTGGCAGGCGCTTTCCAACAACCCGGACCATTTAGAAGCAACCTGGAACAAGCTGAAGGTGGTAATGGCTCCCGGTAAACTTGACAAGCTAACCAAGGAGATCATTGCCCTGTCGGTTTCAATTACCAACAACTGCGTCTACTGAATTCATTCCCACAGCGCCGCCGTGAAGCGGCTGGGACTGGATAACGAAGCGATAGCAGAGATAATTGCCGTGGTAGACATGTTCAACGGCACCAACAGCCTGGCCAACGCCTACCAGGTGGAGCCGGATGTTACCCCTAACCCCGATTAATGAAATTGGGATCACAAGGAAGAATTTAAATTCTTAGGCTCAATCCCAGAGAACGCAGCGCATCTGTTCGCCGCGCCTCATGGTTGAAAAACAGTTAAAACACTCCTTGCAGTTATTGATCTCCTCGAAATTACCGGAGAGCATCTTAGCTGCCGCCTCCGGATCAGCAATCAGCTGCCTGCCAACAGCAATCAGATCAGTCTTACCCTGTTCAAGGGCAGCAGTTATAACATCCCGGTCGGCCATTTTACCGACAGCGATTACTGGTAAACCAGAAGCTTCTTTAAGCATGGCGGGATGATCAATGTTTGCCCCAAACTTGTCGTCACGGGTCAGGGCTGATGAGGTAAGTAGCTGCCAGCTCCCATCGTTAAGCTCCTGCCTGACTGCCGGCCCGGTAAATGAAACATCGAGCAGGTCAACACCGGCATCAGCCAGCATCCGGCTGAAGGTCCTGATATCATCAGTAACCTCGTACCCCAACATTTGCTCAACAGCATTCAGGCGGTAAAAAATAGCTCGGTCAGGGCCGATTTGCTTACGCACCGCTTCGACCACCGCCAGCGGAAAAGCAGCTCGCCCGGCAATATCCCCGCCATAGCTGTCTTCGCGCTGGTTGGTGTAGGGTGAAACAAACTGGCTCAGCAGATAAAAATGAGCCCCGTGAATCTCAACACCGTCAAAACCGGCTGCCACTGCCCGTTCGGCGGCAGTAGCAAAATCTTTGATCAACTCTTCAATCTGGGCCTCGCTTATGATCAGGGGCTTTACATCGGAGCGAAACTGAAAACCGGATGGAGAGGCTCCTGCCAGCAGTCCGGGTTGGGGTACACACCTGGCTCCCGCATGGTTCAGCTGCACCACTGCGGCAGCCCCCTCATTTTTTATTATTTCCGCCAGACGTTTCATGCCAGGCAGCTGCTGATCATCCCAGAGACCGATGCTGTTTTGCACCAGTCGTCCATCGTGCCTGACAGCTGTTGCTTCCACAATCACCAGGCCAACAGCTGAAGCCCTTTTCCTGTAAAAATTAATAACTGCTTCGGTGACCAGCCCACCTTCGGCAGCAGCATTGGTGGTTAAGGCAGGCATGACCAGCCTGTTGCGTAAAGTCAGATTATTAACCGACAGCTTATCAGACAGCTTTTTCAAAGTATCTCTTCCTTTCTCCATGTCAAATATTTCTTAAACAAATATGTCAAAAGCCTCATTCTTAATCAACCCCACCACTGCCTCAAAATCTTCGTTCATCTCCCTGTCCACGGCCATAAAGCTGACTTTCTCCCTGATCACCCGGTAAGCCTCCTGCAACTTCGGTGACGGTTTTTTCTTTCTGAGATCAATCCCCTGGCAGGCACAGATTGCTTCAATAGCCAGAACATAACGCAAATTTTCCAGCACTTCGCGACATTTGCGGGCTGCCGTGGTTCCCATGCTGACATGGTCCTCCTGGTCGGCAGATGTGGGGATGGAATCGACGCTGGCCGGGTGGGCTAATATTTTATTTTCGCTGACCAGGGCAGCGGCGGTGTACTGAGCCACCATAAACCCGTCGTTCAGGCCGCTTTTTTCAACCAGAAAAGCGGGCAGCCCCATGCTGAGTGCCGGGTTGGTCAGCCGTTCGGTTCTCAGCTGCGAAATGTTGGCTAGTTCAGCGAGGGCAATGGCCAGAAAATCGAGGGCCAGGGCAACCGGCTGGCCGTGAAAATTGCCTCCGGATAGCACCTCTCCTGTTTCGGTAAAAACAAGCGGGTTATCGGTTACAGCATTGATTTCTCTCTCGATAACCTGCTTAACGTATAAGATAGCATCCTTAGAAGCACCGTGAACTTGGGGCATGCAACGCAGGGAGTAGGCATCCTGCACCCGGCTTATCGTAGGGTTAGCCAAAATCTCGCTGCCCTGAAGCAGTTCCCTAAGATTGGCGGCGGTTTCAACCTGGCCCGGGTGAGGTCTGATGTCGTGAATTTTATGATCAAAAGCCATTAATACCGCCTCGAGAGCTTCAGCCGAGAGAGCGCCGAAGAGATCCGCGTAGCGGGCAATCTTCAGGGCATCATAAACGGCAAGGGCTCCGACTGCGGTCATTGCCTGGGTTCCATTACACAGCGAGAGCCCTTCTTTGGCCTTTAATACAACCGGAGCGATCCCGGCTTGCTTCATGGCCTCACCGCCGGGTAACAGTCGCCCTTTGTACCAGGCTTCACCCCGTCCAATCAGCACCAGCGCCAGATGCGCCAGAGGGGCTAAATCTCCGCTGGCACCCACTGAACCTTTTTGCGGCACTACAGGATGCACCCCTTTGTTGAGCATGGCCAACATTGTTTCGACAATGATCGGTCTGACCCCTGAGAAACCAGAGGACAAAGAGTTTGCCCTCAGGAGCAGCATGGCTCGCACCACTTCTTCGGGGAAGGGTTCACCAACCCCGGCTACACAGCTGACAACCAGATTGTACTGCAGCTGATCAATCTCATCTTCGCTGATCGAAACGTTGCTGAGAAGGCCAAATCCGGTGTTGACCCCGTAGACCACTTTTTTTTCTGCCAGAATCTGTTCAATCAGGGTCCTTGAGCGGATGATGCGCTCCCGGGCTTCAACTGAGAGTTCCGCCTTTTCGTCTTTCCTGGC
>JBFYYZ010000055.1:0-8144 GCA_041309745.1 Bacillota bacterium
TGGCGGATTCTTTTTTCTGCTGGTTGGTGTAGTAGGTCTGCTCCGCCTTCCTGATGTCTATACCCGGATGCATGCCATGGGCAAGTGCGACACATTGGGAACCGGGATGATGCTGATCGGGATGATGCTGCTTTTTGCCGATATTACCAACGTTACCAAACTGTTATTAATCGCTGCGATGATTGCAACAATTAACCCCGTGGTCACTCACCTGATTGCCAAAACTGCTTATAACAGAGGCACCCCGATGGCTGAGGGTAGTTTTTTAATTAACGACTACGTCGCCTCTCAGCGGCGCCGGAGAAAACAACCTCTGGTTGCGGCGCCAGAGAAAGGTGGAGATAACAGTTGATCACTGATATTTTATTATTCATGCTGCTGATAATCTTAATTGTAAGCACTTTTTCGATCTTTATCTTCAAGGATCTGCTTTATATAGTGATCATCTTTGGAGCTTTCAGTATGGTAATGTCCCTGATCTGGCAGCAGCTAAATTCACCTGACCTGGCGATCACTGAAGCGGCTGTCGGTATTGGCATGACTGTATTAATGGTAACGGTGGTTACCAAAGTTGGGAGGCGTCCCCAGTGAATAACCTGCCCCGTGTTTTGTTTTACGTCATGTCAATTGTTCTGGTTGGGCTGATCTCTTTTATGCTGATGCTGGCAGTAACCGAAATGCCAGTCTACGGTAATTTGGACAACCCGACAAATAACTACGTCTACGAACGTTATGTCTATGAAGGGGTTCATGAAAGCGGCGGTTTGAATATGGTGGGAAATATTTTGATCGATTACCGGGGCTACGATACACTACTTGAGTCAACGGTACTGTTTACAACCGTTATATCAATTATGCTGGTCTGGGGTACAAGCAGCACCGGTCAAAGAGAAAAAGAAAAAGAAATTGATCATTAACATCTGTTCTGTGAACTATCGGGAAAGGAAGATCTCATAATGGACTACATCTTATACCTGCCTCTTTTTATGATTGTCTTTCCCCTGGTTGGAGCGCTAATTACCGGACTGGCCAAAGAAGAAAACGACCGAACTCGCAACATAATGGCTATTGCGGTCAGCCTGATCAGCGCTGCAGCTATGATCCTGCTCTTAATTCATTATGTAAATTATGGAGAATGGGCGATCCTGCTGCACCAGGTTGCTCCCGGCCTCGAAATAAAACTGCGAGTGGATCCGCTTGCCGCCCTTTTCGGCGGCACGGCCGCCATCCTCTGGTTTTTTTCTGTTGTTTACTCAACCGGCTACATGGCTCACGAACACGCTCGACGCCGCTACTTTATTTTTTACCTGCTCTCACTCAGCATGACCATGGGCATAGCACTTTCGGCAAACCTTTTAACACTCTACCTCTTTTACGAATTTCTTACACTCTTCACATACCCCCTGGTTATCCATGAAGAAAACGATGAGGCCAAAAAAGCAGGTATCAGTTACCTGATTTACAGTTTTTTTGGAGCCGGCCTAATCCTGATTGGCCTAATTATTACTTACGGTAATGCGGGAACGCTTGAATTTGCCCGTGGTGGTATCATCAACCCCGGAACCGGATCGCCTTTCCTGCTACAGCTGGCCTTTCTCTGTTTTATTTTTGGATTTGGCGTAAAAGCAGCTGTCATGCCACTACATGCCTGGCTTCCTTCAGCCATGGCAGCCCCGACTCCGGTCAGCGCCCTTTTACATGCTGTTGCCGTTGTTAAATCTGGGGTTTTTGGCATCTTGCGCAGTATGTATTCGGTTTTCGGGATCACAGCCCTGATCAGTTTAAACTTAGGCTATTTTGTGGCCGCACTTGTATCGGTAACCATCCTGACTGCCTCGATTATTGCCATGCAACAGGATGTGCTGAAGCGGCGCCTTGCTTATTCCACGATCAGCCAACTCGGTTATATTACCTTAGGAGCAGGACTTTTCAACGTAATCGGGCTAACCGGTGGTCTGCTGCATATTATTAATCATGCTTTACTGAAGATTACCCTCTTTTTCTGTGCCGGGGCAATCATAACTGTTACCGGAAAGAAAAAGATCAGTGAGTTTAATGGCCTTGGCAAGCGAATGCCGCTGACCATGATCGCTTTTACGATCGCGGCCATCGGCATGATCGGTATCCCTCCCGTTAACGGCTTCATCTCAAAATGGTACCTGATCCAGGGTAGTCTGGAAAGCGGCGCCTGGATCTTTATTGTGGTGTTGATCGGCAGCGCCCTTTTAAATGCAGCTTACTTTTTGCCGATTATCATCGCCGCCTTCTTTAAGGAAGGCAACTTCGAACCGGTCAAGGGCCCTGAAGCTCCGCTGTCGATGCTGCTGCCAATCTTAATTCTAGTAGCCGGTTGTCTCATTGTTGGCACTAACCTGCAGCTGACTGTACCATACTTGCAGAACATAGCCGAATACCTTTTCTACGCAGGAGGTAATTAAATATGGCCCAGGAAATTATTTCTGGTTTGCCTTTAATAGCTGTACTCATTCCACTGTTAGCATTCGTAATGATCGTTTTTGCCGGAAAATTGCCCTGGTGGCGTAACACCTGGTCGCTAATCGGCAGCACAGGCACCCTTGTTGCCGTGGCCTTAATGTACCCCCTGATCGCAGCCGGTAAAATAATAACTTATGAACTGCCCATGATTGTCAGCCCCTTAAGCCTCACCTTCCGGGTTGACGGTTTCAGCTTTTTTATTGCCTTGATCGCATCATTCATTTGGCTTATGGCAACAATCTTCGCTATCGAATACATGAACCATGAGCAGAACCAGGGGCGCTTTTTTATATTTTTCATGCTGACCCTGGCCGGAACAATCGGTGTTCCTCTGGCCGGTGATCTGCTCTCGCTACTCCTCTTTTTTGAGTTAATGTCGCTGGCTTCTTACGTGCTGGTCGTTCACACTCAAACCAGGGAAGCCTACAGCGCAGGAGATATTTACCTTTACTTAGGAGTTTTCGGCGGTATGTGCCTCCTGTCTGCGATGGGATTAATATATTTCAGTACCGGCTCTTTGGCTATCTCCTCATTGGCTGGCATGGCCCAGTCCGGTAGCAACATCATGTTGGTAGCGATGATTTTACTGATAATAGGATTCGGTATTAAAGCCGGTATAGTACCACTGCACATCTGGCTTCCCAAAGCCCACCCCGTGGCCCCGGCTCCAGCCAGCGCTCTGCTTTCCGGGATCATGATCAAAACGGGAGCCTACGGAATCATCAGAACCCTCAGCCTGATTTATGCTCCAGAGCACGGTTCAGCTCATGGCACGGTAGCAGATGTTGCCGGCGCCCTATGGGCTCAGCTTTCCGGTGCTGGTTACGTCTTAATCTGGTTTGGCATTGTAACCATGTTTTTCGGGGTCTGCATGGCACTAATTCAGGATAACATCAAGAAAATGCTGGCCTGCAGCAGTATTAGCCAGATCGGTTATATCATTATGGGCGCCGGAGTCGCCGCCTACCTCGGTTACGAAGGGGCCATGGGCCTGGCCGGTTCTGCTTACCATATTCTTAATCACGCTTTCTTTAAGTCAACACTCTTCCTCGCTGCAGGCGCAATTGCCTACCTGACCCACGAGCTTGATATGAATAAACTGAGTGGCTTGCGGCATAAACTGCCTTTCACTTCAATTGTTGTCCTGATTGCCTCGCTTGGGATCATCGGTATACCGCTTTTTAACGGTTATGCCAGTAAAACGCTGCTGCACCATGCCATTGTTGAAGCATATGAACACCACCACTTAATATCGCTGTCGATCGCCGAAAAAATCTTCACCATCACCAGTGCCGGCACGGTCTGTTACTTTCTCAAATTCCTCTACCTTGTTTTCTGGCGCCCGGCGCCTGATAACCTTGACCAGGTGAAAAGTGAACCGCTACTGATGAAAATCAGCATGGGTGTTTTAGCTGTTCTGATGGTTTTAATCGGCTTCTCTCCCAACTTTACTCTTAAAAAGATGGTCGGCCCGGTTTTGAACTCCTTTGTCCTTGATGGACACGGAGTGGAATACCTGCTCAAAATAAACTTCTGGAAAGCAGGAGATCTACTGGCAGTCACTCTTGCTTTGGGTCTTGGCATCATCTTCTTCTATCTTGCCCAACGCTTCAATCTTTACCGGTTGCGGGTGCCCTACTGGCTGGGAGCTGATTTTCTGGGCGCTCTTGTGGGCAGGGCAGCAATTCTTTTTTGGTTTATGATCAGCCTGCCTTTTATTGCCATCCAGAATTTAAGCGGCAAAATATCCGGTAGGTTTTACCGCAAAGGCTTTTTATTCCTGCAAAATGTTGATTACCGTCCTGGTCAATCTGCGGTTTTTCGAACAGTCAATATCAGCAATATCGACTTCAGCATGATTCTGGTTCTGGTATCCTTAAGTGTCATATTAACAGTAGTCTTCTACATAAGATTCGGACTGAGGATTATCGGTCTCTAAAAGCGAAGGTAAAGCACAAGCATCATCTATGGGACAAATTTATTATCCCCAATTATAAGGATTCTTAAACATAAATTGAAAACCGTTTCAACCATCTATACGCCTCAGCAAAACCTGCTGCTATTCTATAAAAGTTACGCTAATGAAGGGGCTGCCGGATATACCGGCAGCCCCTTCATTGTTTCATTTAATTAACCAAGCGATAACCGTTACTTTTTGTCAGCCATTGGTACCGGCACAGCTTTCTTAATATTACCGAACTGCGGCCGGGCAGTGGCTCTTTCAATCATCGGTACAAAGGCGTTCATGATCAGGATAGAGAAAGCAACCCCTTCCGTAATCAGGAAACCGACCCGGAAAACGACGATCAGAATACCGATGCAGACTCCGAAGATGATCTTGCCTTTATCAGTAAACGGACTGCTCACCCAGTCGGTAGCCATGAAGAAAGCCCCGATGATCATTCCACCCGTAACTAGATGGAGTATTGGGTTTTGCCCGGCAATCAGGGTCAGCACAATGACTGTTCCCAGGATTGACACAGGAATTCTCCAACCGATATGCCCCTTATAAAACAGGTAAGCAGCGCCGATTAGCAGTGCTAAGGGCGATACTTCGGAGAGAGCTCCGGCCGGGAAAGCAGTAAAAAGCTGCCAAACGGGAGGCATTGGCATCCCTGCACGCATCATGGCCAACGGTGTAGCCTGGGTAATGGTGTCAAGTGTACCTAAGTGGATGCCGAGCGGTTGGAACCACTGGTTAACATAGGCATAGAGAGGAGCTAAAATAACCAGGGCAACACGTCCGAATAAAGCCGGGTTAAAACGGTTCCAACCCAGGCCACCTGAAAGCTCCTTGGCGATTCCGATTGCAATAAAAGTTCCCAGCGCCACTTTGTACCAGGGCGTTGTAGCGGAAAAAAGCATGGCTACAAACAAGCCGGTGAGCAAAGCGCTCCAATCGTGAAGGGTTGGCTTTTTGTGCATCAGCTTCCGGAATAAAAGCTCTGTCAGCACTGCTGTAACCAGGGCAACCCCTATAGTTAAAGCTGCGTAATACTGGAAAAAGTATATGGATACCAGCGAGACAGGTATTAAAGCAATAAAAACGTCACGCATGGCACTTGATACATCTACCTCGCTCTTCAGGTGAGGAGCCGACGATACAATGTATTTTTGAGTATCACTCACTACTTATAACCTCCTTTTCCCCTTATTTGATCACTTGCTCATCAGGTCACGGATCAAAGGTTTGGTCTGCTGAACAAAACGAACAATCGGACGCTTGGATGGGCATACATAAGCGCAAATACCGCACTCAATGCAATCCAGAGTGTTCCACTCCGCAGCCTCACTGACCATGCCTACTTCGCAGTAGATACTGATTTGATTCGGATATAGCAGAACCGGGCAATGTTCAACACATTTGCAGCAGCGGACACAATCACGGTATTCGGTATCCTCAAGAGCCATTTCCGGTGGCAATACAACAACCCCGGTTGTTCCCTTGGTTACCGGTGAGTCCAGGCTCAGCTGCGCTTTTCCGGTCATCGGTCCGCCGATAATCACCTTGGCCGGTTCCTCGATTATTCCGCCGCACTCATCGATCAGATGGGAAAGCGGGGTACCGATTTTAACCAGCAGGTTTTGCGGCTCCTTAATGTTCTGGCCGGTTACAGCAACCACTCTTTCAATCAGCGGTTTGCCATATTTTACCGCTTCGTAGATGGCCACGGCTGTACCCACGTTTTGAATCATCGTGCCCACGTCCATCGGCAGGCCTCCCGAAGGAACCTCCCGATCAAGTGCTGCTTTTACCAGGTGCTTTTCCGAACCCTGGGGATACTTGGTAGGCATCCTTAGTAATACTATACGGGGATCATCATTCTTATCACGAATAGCCTCGATAGCATCATCTTTATTACCTTCGATGCAAATATAAGCCTTATCAACCTCAAGCACTTTCATTAAGAGCTTGGTTCCCTGCAGCAGTTCTTCCGGCTTCTCAAGCATCAGTCGGTGGTCGCAGGTAAGGTACGGCTCACACTCGCACCCATTCAACAATAAAGCATCGATCTTTTTATCCGGTGGTGGGCTTAACTTAACCGAAGTTGGAAAAGTTGCGCCGCCCATACCAACAACACCGGCTTCCTTAACAGCGTTAAGGATCTCTTCCTTTGTTGCTTTTTCCGGATCGTTGTTAGCAAGCTCCAGTTTATCCTGATTCTTGTCAACTGCAATGACAATGCAATCGATCGCCTGACCCGGAATTCGAGGCTCAATGGCGGTAACCGTACCGGAAAGGCTGGCGTGGACCGGAGCGCTTACGAACTTGTCGCTGGCCCCGATTTTTTGGCCTGCTTTAACCTTATCGCCTACTTTCACCAGGGGCTCATTGGGAGCGCCAAGATGCTGTGAAAGCGGTATAACAATCTCCTCTGGCAGTGAAGCCTCTTTAATCGGCTTATGCTCGCTAAAGCTCTTATAGTGGGGAACGTTTAACCCACCAAGAAACTGTTTTACTTCCACTTATTTTCACCCCCCGGTTTATTTGGATTCGCCTTTGGCTTCCTCGAATTTTTTGCTCTGGCTGCGGTTAGACCAAATGCCCAGAGCTACTGCAATAACAACCAGCACGCGCAACGGCGCGTATATGGTATTGAAGAAACGGGTCTGAACCGGCACGTGCGGATCCGCCGGAAAACCGTATTTCTCAGGTTTATCCGCTAACACATATAGCATCGCTGTGCCGCCAACCTGATCAAGGCCGTAAATATTGGCGTCAACTTTACCTTTGGCTTTAAGCTGGCTCACCCTTTTTTCTGCCTTGGTAATCAACTCTTTGCTGTCACCATAGGTAATTGAACCGGTCGGACAGGCTGTTGCACAAGCCGGCTTCAGACCATTCTGCAGTCGATCCAGGCAGAAAGTACACTTCCGGGCCTTGTTCGCCAGACGGTCAAAGCCGATAACCTGGAAAGGACAGGCCGCTGCACAGTAGTTACAGCCAATACACTTAACTTCATCAACCTTAACCGTATCAAATTCGGTACGATAAAGGGCACCGGCCGGGCAAGCCAGGATACAGGCTGCATCGCTGCAGTGCATACAACCCGACTTCACCATCAGCCAATCTACGCCGCCGCTCTCGTTTTCATGTTCACGGAACTTAATCCGCATCCAGGTAGTAGACGATAAACGCGGCGGGTTTTCGTAAGTTCCGGTAAAGGTTGTCTCTTCAGCCGGGAGCTGGTTCCATTGCTTGCATGCAGCCTGGCAACCACGGCAACCCATACACTTGGAGGCATCTATTAAACAGATGTTCTTAGCCATTTATACCGCCCTCCTTACGTTGCAAAGGAATGCCTTGTATTCCGGTATAGTCGTGTTGGGGTCACCAATCGAAGGAGTCAGATCATTGGCGCTGGCTCCGGTGTTCATACCCATGAAGCCCCAGTGCATCGGCATTCCGACTACATGCTTCAACTCACCATTGATGAGCATCGGCTTGATCCGTTTTGTGACACAGGCTTTAACCTTAATGTTGTCCTGCTCGCCGTCTTTATACAAACGCTTGCTCTCAAGAAGGATGTAGTCACCGTTATTGACACCAAGCTCGGCGGCATGCTCCTCACTGATCTCAGCAAACATTTCCGGCATCATCTCGTTTAACCAGGGCACGTTACGGGTAACCGAACCCGACTGGTAAT
>JBFYYZ010000056.1:0-2576 GCA_041309745.1 Bacillota bacterium
TATACTGGCAACCCGGACACACCTCCCTGTGGCCCCTGGCGCGTGCGGGTTATCAGTGAGTTACTGGCTGAAGAGAAGATTGCGGCTGTTGAATGGCCTGTAGCTTTGCTGGCCCAGGAAGCAGTGGAGCGCGGGATCGAAGTTCCCGGTAATTTTTATCCGCTTGAGCAGTCCCGGCACCTAATTGAAGTTTAGGAGGATGCGATTATGAAACCGCTAGCCATCTGTATCGAAGAGATTAGTGAGAAAACTAAAGGAACCCGTTTCACGAGATGTGTGGCGCTGCCCGGCCGCCAGCCGGGTTTGAAGCTCGACGCATCAGGCAATATACTGTGGCGCACTGATCAGGCTGCAGGTACCGGCGCCGCTGAATTATGGGTATCTAAAGACAACCGTTTGATCCTCTTCCGCCCGGAAGGAGCTCCGCCTGTTACTGTCCATCGCGCGGGGCGCAACTTAAATGTTCCTTACAGCAAACCGGTTGTCCTAATTAATCTTGATCAAATTGCCTTAAACAACCGTCAGCTGAGGATTCACCTGCATGGCGAAACCGCAAATGTAACCGCGCCGACGCCGCTAACAACTGAATCAGAAGCAAGGTTTCGTAAACCAAAATTATTGGCACAGGGAGCAGCATTGGCAGCGATGATCGGGGCCCTTACGGTTTCGGGCGGTTGTGTCGAAGTGAGGGAGAACCCGCCGGCGCCGCTGCCTTATGATGATCCCATTGAAGAAGAACTGGAACAGCCAGAAGAGCAGCAATCAAGAGATTTAAATCAGACTAGCCTAAAGGATAATACTTAAATTCGAAAAGGCCCTGCATGGCGATGATCTTTACCCTCAATAAGCTGCGATGGTTTATTAACCATCGCAGCTAAAAGAACTTCGTTTAGATCAATTAAGGCCATCGGGCCAAAACCAGGTTTATTTAGATTATCTCTTCCGGGGCTGCCTCCGGCAGATCAACCTGCTTAACCTTCTGCCCAAGCATATAATGCATGAAAGCGCCTGATCCAAAGATCACAGCAGCTAAATTAACCAGCCAGCCGATATAGGGAATTTTAAAAATCAGGGCCAGAACCAGGACCCCGATCAACGCTTTCAGCACCGGGTGCAAATCAACGCCAAATTTCTGAAAAGCGAGGTCAGCCAAAAAGTAGCCGGCAAAGACGCGGGACAGATAGATCAAAACGATGTAAAGCAGCATTGAGAGAAAACTGACTGGAATACCAATCACGGTAGCCAACAGAATCAAAGCGGCAATTGGCGCTACAAAGACGATTAAAGCGCCTGTGCCGAGACTGGAGGTCGGCTTTTCCCCGATCATCGCCGCCGAGCCTTTTGTAACCGCAGGGAAGAGCAGGATCATCAGTAGGGCAACAAAGAGCAGCGAAAGAATTGGCCGGGAAAAACTCCAGACTTTCCGCCCTGCAGAGACAGCTGTTACCTGGGTGGTCGGAGGATCAAGCCTGGTAATGCTTCCACCGATCACCGCCTGGTCGTTAACGGTGGCTTCCAGCTCGGATGTATAGGTAATCTTACCGCTGACCAGGGCGTTGGGCCCGATAACCAGTTCACTGACCACGGCGTCGATGTCTCCACCAACCAGTCCGTCGACAATCAGACTGTTCATCGAACTTTTCAGATCGCGTCCGACTGATCCGGTTATGGTTCCATTGCTTGCAGCGGCAAAAAGGTCCTGGCCCACCGGCCCGGAAACCGTTATTGTGTTGGCCATGATCATCAGGTCACGCCCGCTGGAACCTACAAAAGAAAAGCTGTTGGCTCCACCGCGCACCGTTCCTGCCACATTGCCGTCAATACGGACAGTTTCGGCAAACACCAACAGGCTGCCCATAATATTACCGTCCACCACTACCTCACGGCCAAACAGGATGGCATCGCCGGTTACTATTCCGCTGACCGTAATCACCTCGCCAAAGAGGTAGAGATCGTCATCGATTAGCTCGTCAGCGCCAACGGTGAGGTTATCGCCGGCGTCAATTTTTGCCGCTTCTGCCGGCAAGCAAGCCAGCGCAAAAACCAGCGAAAACAAGAAAACTGTGATTACGATTCTGCCTGAGTTCTTCAACACTTCACTTCATCTCCTTTAAAAGCTTTTTATGCAAGACCCTTACCAGGCAATAATTCTTCAGAAATATTGATAATCATCCACATGTCAAAGGACGCTGGGTGTCAGTTCCTCTTTGTAATTATTAATCATGCTTGTTACTTCTGATCAGGACACGAAGGAACTAGTCTGTCCCCCAGTGTAATTTATCTTATACTGTTCTGGTCCGTTTTTTAAACCCCTGGATCAGAGCACTGCTTAAAGAGGTGCCCTTCCGATATTCCAAACCTTCGATTAGTAGCTTCTCCACTTTTAACTGAAGCAGCTCGTGCGGCTGCAGATGCAGCGGGTTACGGTTCAGGATAACCATGTTAGCAATCTTTCCCTTTTCCAGGCTGCCCAGTTCGTGTTCATCAAAGGAGGTATAGGCAATATTGTAGGTAAACATCTTTAGGGCTTCCTGAATTGTTACCGACTGTTCAGGGATTTCATGGTTACAGGCGCC
>JBFYYZ010000057.1:0-7978 GCA_041309745.1 Bacillota bacterium
TACAAAAAGCAGGACGTCTCCCGGCACTGCTTCCATCGCTTTAGTGATTTCAGCCATCAACTCTGCACTAAAGAACTTGGCAATTGGTGAACGCCAACCTTCATCTTCGACAAAGGTCCAGGCCAGGCCCTTGGCTCCCAGCTGGCGGGATAGCAAAGTCAGGTCATCTAAATCTTTGCGGCTCATGCTGCTGCCGCCGGTTATGCGCAAGCCCTTAACTGCTCCGCCACCTTCTAAAGCGCTTTTAAAAACTTTAAAATCACTTTTTGCAGCAAGGTGATCTATAGCAACCAGCTCCATCGCAAAACGCAGGTCCGGTTTGTCGGATCCGAAGCGGTTCATCGCTTCGCGATAGGGCATTCTTAAGAATGGTAGTTTAAGCTCGATGCCATGAATCTCTTTCCACAGCAGGGCCATTAACCCCTCCAGCAGGGCAAAGAGGTTTTCGCTGCCAAAAAACGCGGTTTCAATGTCAATCTGGGTAAATTCCGGCTGTCGATCAGCCCTTAAATCTTCGTCACGGAAGCAGCGCACGATCTGAAAATAGCGCTCTACCCCACTGACCATCAAAAGCTGTTTAAATAGCTGGGGCGACTGAGGGAGGGCGTAAAAAGAACCGGGGCGCACGCGGCTGGGCACCAGGAAGTCCCGCGCTCCTTCAGGAGTGCTACGGGTTAACATCGGAGTTTCTACTTCCAGAAAATCGTAGCTGTCCATGTAATCACGCACCAGCTTAACTGCTTTGTGCCGAAGCTTAAGACGACTGAACATCTCCGGACGCCTTAAATCAAGATAGCGGTAACGCAAACGCAGGTTTTCATCAACATTTAAGTCATCTTCAATGTAAAACGGTGGGGTTTTAGAACGGTTTAAAATCTCCATGTTGGTTACGTGTACTTCAATCTCGCCGGTCGGCAGGGAAGGATTGATATTGTCATCGGAACGTCGAACCAGAGCCCCTTCCACAGCCACTACGTACTCAGAGCGCAGGCTTTCGGCCAGGGCAAAAAGCTCCTCACCATTTTGTTGATCGAATACGAGCTGCATTAACCCGCTCCGGTCGCGCAGATCGATAAAGATCAGCCCGCCATGGTCGCGGCGGCGGCCCACCCAACCGGCCAGTTTAACTGTCAGGTTAATATGATCAGTGGTCAGTGATCCACAATGGTGAGTTTTAAGTGTTTCCTGATCAGGCAGGGGCAGCCGCACCTCGGGAGCAAAAGCGTCGCTACCGGAAGAACCTTTTACCGGAGCCTGATCGGCCAGCTTCGAAACCAACTCGCTGCGGGGTATTTCAAACTGTTCCCCGCTTGCCATGTTGCGCAGGGCAACGCGTCCATCTGCAATCTCCTTCTCCCCGATGATCACTACGTTGTCATAGTCTAGCTTTCCGGCATATTTCATCTGAGCCTTTAGGCTGCGTTCTATAAGATCTACTTCGGCAATAATCTTCCGCTGGCGCAGTTCCTGAGCTAACAGCAGGGCCTCGCCCTCTAATCCGTTGCCGGCTGCGGCCACAAAAACTTTACCAGCATTGCTGTGAAGCTCTTTTTCCCAGTCTATGGTTAACAGAATTCGCTCTTTACCAAAGGCAACGCCAACACCCGGGGTCGGTGGTCCGCCAAGGTGCTCCACCAGGTAGTCGTAACGGCCACCACCACAGACTGAAGCCTGGGCTCCCAGAGCGCCGGCGGTGATTTCAAAAGCGGTCCGGGTATAGTAATCGAGTCCGCGGACCAGCCGATCGTTTAGGTTAAAAGCAATATCAAGTCTCTTTAACAACGTTTTAAGTGTGTCGAAATGTTCAGCACAACCAGCGCAGAGGTGAGCGTTCATTTTTGGCGCATCGGCCACCTTTGCCTGGCAGCTTTCCTCTTTGCAGTCCAACACTCTTAGGGGGTTGGTTTTGTAGCGCCGGCGACAATCAGCACAGAGATTGTTCTCCAATTTCTCCAGGTAGGGAACCAGCATGTCGCGGTATGTCGGACGGCAAACCGGGCAACCGACACTGTTTAGTTCAATGCTTAAATCGTTTAAGTTGAGGATTTTGAAAAAATTGTAACAAAAAGATATTATCTCGCAGTCGGCTGCCGCATGTTCAGCTCCAAATATTTCCAAGCCGAATTGGTGAAACTGGCGGTAACGCCCTGCCTGAGGACGGTCGTAACGAAACATCGGGCCGCTGTAGTAGAGTTTAATCGGCTGCTGTTTCTCATTTAAGTGATGCTCCAGGTACGCCCTGGCTACCGAAGCGGTCAATTCGGGACGTAGGGTAAGGTCACGCCCGCTGCGGTCTTTAAAGGAATACATTTCTTTCGATACAATATCGCTGTCTTCCCCCACACTACGGGCAAAAAGTTCGGTCTGCTCAAAGATGGGCGTCCTGATCTCTCCAAAACCGTATAGCGAACAGAGTTCCCTGTATTTTGCTTCAATATACTGCCATTTTACTGCTTCTTCCGGTAGAATGTCGCGGGTGCCGCGAGGTGCTTTGTACTTCATCTGATACCTCCGCTTTCTGTCAATAATAAGCGCTTAAAAACATCGATTATTTTGGATATGGTACGCTTATTGATAAATTAACCTCTGTTAAAGTCTAGGAAAAATCTATAAAATATAATAGATAAAAGAGTTTCCTGCTGTCAAGCAGGATCGTCACCGGCCCGTCATTATCAACCAGGATTCTCGTCTCAGCCTGGAAACGCCCGGTAGCCACTTTAAGACCTTCCTTGCGTAACAAAACACAAAAAAAATCATAGAGCTTTTCCGCCTCGGCCGGCAGGGCGGCTTCAGAAAAACCCGGCCGCCGTCCTTTTCGGCAATCGGCGTAAAGTGTAAACTGCGAGATGGCCAGGACCGCTCCACCGCTATCTTTAAGTGAGAGATTCATTAGCCCGCAATTATCTTCAAAAATTCTTAAACCCGCAATTTTTGAGGCCAGGTAAGTGGCGTCGGATTCCAGGTCGTCCCGCCCAACACCCAGAAAGACAACCAGGCCTGGTCCAATAGCGCCGACTTCTGTATCTTCAACAGTGACAGAGGCGCGGTGTACCCTTTGAACGACTGCTCTCATCTGTGACTAACTCCTACTTGTTGTTGCTTGATCCGTAGACATAGCGCCGGACCGCATAAATATCTTTGATCTTTTTAATTTTGCTCATGATCTGCTCCAAGTGAACCTGATCACGCACCACCATGGTCAGGTGGATCGTAGCGACGCGGTTTTTATCAGCTCTGGCCGATACGGCGGTCATATCAATTTTGCTTTCATTAACTGCAGTCATAATATCAGAAAGTAAGTTTTTACGGTCACTGGCCGAAACCTCAACATCAACCGGGTAAGCTGCTTTAACCAGACTATCCCAGGAAGCATTAATAAAACGGCCGTTATCGGTGCTGTAGTGAACAAGGTTTGGACAATCGCGGCGGTGAATAGTCACTCCCCGCCCCCTGGTGATAAACCCGACAATGTCATCGCCGGGAACAGGGTTACAACAGCGGGCTATCCGCATCAGAAGGTTATCCATACCGGAGATCGATACTCCGGCAGGCCCTGATTTGACCTGCTTAACCGTTTTGAGCTCAGGCAGGACCTCTTCTTCCTCTGTTTCGCCCTTTCTGCGGTTATTTTCTTCCCGCAGACGGCTGATCACCTGGTGAACCGAAACCCCCCCGTAGCCAACGGCAGCATACAAATCGTCGACCGACATCAGATTGAAAGAGCGTCCAACATCCTCCAGCATATCGTTTTTGATCGCCAGGCGCTGTTCAACATTAACCCTGCGGATCTCGCGCTCCAGCATCTCTTTGCCTTTTTCAATATTCTCTTCCCGGCGTTCTTTCTTGAACCAGCTGCGGATTTTACTCTTGGCTTGATTAGTTTTAACCAGGTTGAGCCAGTCGCGGCTGGGGGAACCGCTCTTGGAGGTCACCACCTCAACCATATCACCGGTTTTAAGCTGATAATCCAGGGGCACCAGCCGACCGTTAACCCTGGCCCCGGTGCAGCGATTACCGACATCAGTGTGGATCTTATAGGCAAAATCGATTGTGACCGAACCGGCGGGCAGGTCTAAAACATCTCCTTTGGGGGTAAAAACAAAAACCTCATCGGTAAAGAGATCCCCTTTTAAATCTTTGATGAATTCCCGGGCATCGCGGTAATCATGCTGCCACTCCAGGAGCTGCCTCAGCCAGGCCAGCTTCTGATCAAGTTCGTCGGAATCCTTAACTTTTTCTTTATAACGCCAGTGTGCGGCTATCCCGTATTCTGCTGTACGGTGCATATCCCAGGTTCTGATCTGGATTTCAGCCAGCTCGTTTTCAGCAGCAAATACAGTGGTGTGCAGTGACTGGTACATGTTCGGTTTCGGCATAGCAATAAAATCTTTAAAGCGGCCGGGGATCGGTTTCCAGATCGTGTGGACAATGCCAAGGGTGTGGTAGCAGTCTTTTACAGAATCAACAATAATCCTCACCGCAGTCAGGTCATAGATTTCACTTAAATCCTTGCCCTGTGACTTCATCTTGTTGTAGATACTGAAGAGGTGTTTGGGCCGGCCCTGGATTTCCGCCTGGATGTTTGCTTCTGACAGTTGATCCTGCAGCACCCAGATGATGCGGTTGATAAAATGCTCCCGCTCCCGCCTTTTTTTGGCCAGTTTTTCTACCAGCTGAAAATATTCCTCGGGCTGCATGTAGCGAAAGGCGAGATCTTCGAGCTCCCATTTGATCATATAGATACCTAAACGGTGAGCAAGAGGCGCATAAATCTCTAAAGTTTCACGGGCAATCTCTTTTTGCTTATTGGTATTGAGATAGCGCAGGGTGCGCAGGTTGTGGGTCCGGTCGGCCAGCTTGATCATTACGACCCTGATATCCTGGGCCATGGCAATAAACATTTTCCGCAGCGTTTCAGCCTGCTGCTCTTCCTTAGAGGTAAAGTCGAGGCGGCTTAGCTTGGTTACCCCGTCAACCAGTGAAGCAACCTCGGGGCCAAACTCCTGCCGAATATCCTCAAGCGTAACAGCGGTGTCTTCCACTACGTCATGCAGCAGACCGGCCACGATAGTCACCAGGTCCAGCTCCAGCTCGGCCAGGATCATAACCACTCCGAGCGGGTGGATGATGTAAGATTCGCCTGATTCGCGCAGCTGGCCGCTGTGAGCCTCTTGCGAAAAATGGTAGGCTTTCTCGATCATAGCCCAGTCTTCCAGCTTGGGGTAGTAACGCTGAATTGCTTTTTTTAGATCACTTAATTTCTTTTCTTTAACCGCCATATTTAAGGACTCCGGTAAATCAAAGTTACCACTTATCATACTAGAAAAAGGCTATAAATACTATAGTTTACGACCTTCTCAGGGAAAGATAGTGCAAAGAGGCAGCTACTTCCTCGAGGGAACCGTTCAGCAGGAACTGCTGAAACTCTTCGCTGGCTGCGCGTAGATTCTGGGTTTCGGAGTAGGTCAGGGAACGAGAGCACTGTTCCGGTAGCTTAGAACTTTCTTTCCCGGCCGGCTCTGTCAACCGCCCCTGCTGCAGGAGGCCACACTCGGTAAAAATCAGCTCTGCTTTTTCCCAGAAGCGGGGTAAAGTCTGATAGGGAAACAGGTCGGCTTTAATCCGGGATAAATCACCGGCATTACCTGATTCTAAAGCCTTGATAAGCGCTTCCCAGATCGAATCGAGCTGTTCGTTTGATGGAAGAGACATGTTGAGTATCTTTTGATTAATCTTAAAATCTTCACGACTGTAAAGGAGATGAACCTTAAAATGATTGCTCAAGCCCTTACCGCCGACAAGCAAGCTGACCTGTTCTTCACTAATTGGCAAATCATATAAGATCAACTGATCTGCTGCAGTTTCAGGCTTTGCCGTGCCGTTTAATACCCCGCCGCTGATAATTTGCACCAGGCTGCTGTTATTGACCAGGCTTTTGATTTTTTCTGCCCTGTCTTTAGTTATACAAAAGACGGTTGTTATAGCTTGCCGCTGCTCGGCAGCGGAAAGCACCTGCTTTAAGCGGCTTTCCCGATCAGCGCAGTCACGACTGTCGATCAGCTCCAAATTTTCTGTTTGGAATGAGTCTGCGAAGCGAAAGGCTTTTAAGAGAAGGTCAAGCGTTTTATCACCCCTGAAATGGCCGTCTTTCAACCTGAAGGCAAGATCAACCGGTCTGCCCTTTTCCGGCTCGGGTTTAAATGATGCACCGGAGAAAAAAATCGGTGAAAAAGTTGCGCTCCCTTTCTTAACATCAAGTTTGAGATGTCTCTTGTCGGCCCCAACCAATCTCCAATTTGTTACCTGCCACTGCCGACTGCCAAAAAGCGGCTCCGGATTGCTTTGTCCGTAAGGTTCAAGCTGCTCCAGAGCGGCGGTAAGGTCATCATTGATTTCTGTTTCGCTTAACTCGGCCTCGAGCTCCAGTTTTGGTTTGAATTTACAAAGTTCTTTATGCTGACCGGCATAGTTATTAATTGCTTCGCGCAGGGTAGAAACATTTTCTCTTTTTACCGTAAAACCGGCTGCCTGCTCGTGCCCGCCGAATCTTATCAGCAAGCCGGCCTGAGCAGCCAGGGCTGCGGTGATATCAAAACCCGGTACACTACGGGCTGAGCCCCTGCCTTCATCACCTTCTAAGGCAATCAGCGCTACCGGCCGTTTAAATTTTTCGCTCAGGCGCGAAGCAACAATGCCAATTACACCGTGGTGCCAGCGATCGGAAGCCAGCGTCAGAACCAGTTGATCAGCTCTGACCAGTAATTCAGTTGCTGCCGCAGTCGATTCTTTGAGAATATCCTGCTCCAGGGAGCGGCGCTGCTGATTGAGCTGATGTAATTGCCCCGCCAGCCTCTGTGCTTCTGCAGGCTCTTTCTCCAGCAGCAATCTGGCCGCCGGGTCTGCTTCTCCCATGCGTCCGGCAGCGTTGATAGCCGGCGCCAGTATAAAACTAAGCGCAGTGCTGTTGATTTTGCTCTGATCAAGGCTGACCGCTTCAGCGAGGGCTCTGAGACCAAGCCTTTCCAGCTTGCTCATTACTGCCAGACCGGCCGCAACAATAATCCGGTTTTCATCGATCAGCGGCACTACGTCAGCTGCTGTTCCAAGAGCGGCCAGATCGAGAAGCGCTTCCGGTAAAGGCAGTTGATGCTCTTCAAAAAGGGCGCAGGCCAACTTGAAAGCAATACCCGCCCCGGAGAGCTCTTTAAAAGGATAGGAACAACCATCCTGCAAGGGATTAACAACTGTAACTGATTCCGGAAGCTTGACCAGCTGTTGATGGTGGTCAGAAATGATTAAGTCCAAGCCGATTTCTGCCGCAAAAACTATTTCCGGCAAAGCATTGATCCCGCAGTCTACAGTGATCACCAGGCCGGTTCCTTCTTCTTTGAATCGTTTAAGAGGCTCACGGTGCAAACCGTAACCTTCATCAAAACGGCTCGGTAAGTAGTAACCGACTGCACCGCCCAGGGCCCTTATAGCTTCGACTAGAATAACCGTTGCGGTTATCCCGTCAGCATCATAATCACCATGTACCGTGATTTTTTCTCCTCCTTGAAGCGCCGCCTGGATCCGCTCAACTGCATCACGCATCCCGCACATCAACCAGGGGGAATAAAGGTTATCCAGATTAGGGTTTAAAAAAGCCCGCGCTTTTCCGGCATCATCGATACCCCGGTTGATCAGCAAGCGGGCCAGGGCCGGGGAGATCTCCGCCTCCCGGGCCAGGCTCCGGACCCGGGCCTGCTGCTCGGCAGGCCAGATCCAGAGTAGATCAGTTAAGTTCATCAGCGATCCTCATCTACCTCGGCTTCAAGTGCAGTTTCTACTCTGTAACCCGGTTCTTCCACTTCATTTGGTTCGACGTTTTCAGTTTCGGTTTCAAGCTCAGTTTCTGTCTCATCCGGTATCGAGGCATAGCTGCTACGTTCAGCTTTCAAAAAAAGCAGTTCTTCTTCAAGCTGCTTTACCTTTTTCT
>JBFYYZ010000058.1:0-5600 GCA_041309745.1 Bacillota bacterium
ATCGCCCCCTCGGCAGCACCGGCCCCAATCAGGGTGTGCAGCTCGTCGATAAAAACCATCACGTTTCCGGCCTGGCGCAGCTCGGTCATCAGCTTACGTAGCCGTTCCTCAAATTCGCCGCGGTACTTGGTACCGGCAACAACTGCCGCCAACTCAATGGTAACCAGGCGTTTGTCGCGTAAAATCTCCGGCACCTGACCATCGATAATGCGCTGGGCCAACCCCTCGGCGATCGCCGTCTTGCCAACACCTGGTTCGCCGATCAGGCAGGGGTTGTTTTTCGTCCGACGACTTAAGATCTGGATAACCCTCTCAATCTCAAGATCGCGGCCGATTACCGGATCCAGTTTGCCCTCCTTAGCCAACCTGGTCAGATCGCGACCGAAAGCATCCACCGTTGGGGTTTGTGGGCCGGCCTTATCGCCTTCGGCAGTTCTGGTCGCTCCCTCTTCACCGCCAAGCAGGTGAATAACCTCCTTGCGGGCACGCTTCAGATCGATACCCATGTTGGATAACACCTGGGCAGCAATCCCTTCACCTTCGCGGACCAAGCCGAGCATCAGGTGTTCAGTGCCAACATAGTTGTGGCCTAAGTTCTGGCTTTCTTCAATGGCCAGCTCCACTACACGCTTGGCTCGAGGGGTATAGCTGATCCCCTGCTGAATTATTTTTTCACCCTTGGGTGTAATCCGCTCCACCTCGGCCCGAACCCTGCTTAAATCGACCGACATCCCCTGCAAAGCCCGTGAAGCGATACCTGAACCTTCACGCACCAAGCCCAACAGCAGGTGCTCGGTCCCGATGAAATTATGATTGAGGCGCTTTGCTTCTTCCTGGGCCAGAACCAGGACCTGCTGCGCTCTCTCTGTAAATCTGCCAAACATGAACATAATTGTTCACCCCATTCTCGTTGTAATTAGTTTAGTTAGTCTAATTCGTCGTGTCTTTCCAGTGCTTTCTTAATTTGAACCGGCCGTTCAATGTCTCGTTCGCTTTCGCTCAGCTCCCGCCCGGCCAGCAGTTGTAAACAGGCAGGCCTGATTAAAACCAAAAGTTCATTCAGTAGTTGATGGTTGATCCTTTTAATCAGGCCAAGATCATAACCCAGCCTTAAATCAGAGAGTAGCTGAATAGCCTCCTGCGAGCTGATCAGCTGGGCATTTTCAACAGGCCCATGGCTCGCCAGGCTTTGTCGGCCAGGCTGGCGCGCTGCTTGTCGAGCAGCATCTGCCTGGCGCTTTGTTCCTGTTCGATAACCTGGCGGATAATGCTAAACAGGTTGCTGATAATCTCCTCTTCACTCTGTCCTAATGTAACCTGGTTCGAAACCTGGACCAGGTTGCCGATTATCTCGGTGCCTTCGCCATAAAGGCCGCGTACCGCTAACCCAACCTGGGAAAGAGCTCCAAGCAAGCGGCTAATCTGCCTGGTGATAATCAACGCCGGCAGGTGAAGCATCACTGAAGCCCTGAGGCCGGTTCCGATGTTAGTCGGACAGGCCGTCAGATAACCATAATGAACGTCAAACGCGAAGTCAAGCTCATTTTCGAGCAAGTCATCGTAGCGGCTTGCTTCACACCAGGCTTCCTCGAGCTGTAAACCCGGCAGGATAGCCTGGATCCGTAAGTGATCCTCTTCATTGATCATGATACTGATCGCCTCGTCATTGCGTAGCAGCAGCGCCCCATGCTTTGATTCGGCTGCCAGGAGGGGACTGATCAGGTGTTTCTCCACCAAAGCATTTTTCTCCATTTCAGTCAGGGTGTCGATTGGCCAATAATTGAACTGAGCAAACTCTTCAATTCCGGCAGCAACAGAGCTGACCGTGCTAATGACCGCTTCAGTTTCATGGTCAGCTGCCAGACAGGGAAAAGTAAACCCTCTAATATTACGGGCCGCACGCACCCTTGTGCTGATTGCTATTTCACTATCCGGACCGCTGTCCTGCATCCAGCGGCTCATGGTAAACTGAACCTGTTTCAATTCTTTTCTCCCCCGTTTGCTTCTTTCTGTAGGATATCTTCTTCTAATGCCCTGATCCGGTCCCGCAGGACAGCTGCTTCTTCAAATTCTTCGTTGATAATTTTCGCCTGAAGTTCTTCTTTAAGCTGGTCTATTTCACGCACTGCTTGCACGCGGCCCAGGATCTTAAGCGGCACCTTGCCCGTGTGTGCGCAACCGGCATGGATCCGGCGTAGAAGAGGTTTTAACTGCTCTTCAAAAGCCTTGAAACAGTCGCTGCAACCAAGCCTGCCGATCTGGCTGAACTGGCTGAAAGTAAGACCGCATGAAGGGCACTGAGTATCAACGGCCTGTTGGGCCCGGCGGCTGTCACGCAGGCTCTGGTTGAGCATGCTGGCAAAAAGCTTGTGCAGTGAGAACTGGGGCTCGAATGAGACTTCCAGCTCCTTTTTTTTCCGGGCACATTGTTCACATAAATTAATTTCAGTCTGGTTGCCATCCATCTGTTTCACGATATGGATTGTTGCTTCTTTTTGACGGCATTCTTCACAGAGCATCGTTTTTCACCTCTGACCTTCTATGACCATCAACTACAATCTGTTTGTTATTAATACTCAATTTTAAGCAGCTCCTGCAGGGCATTCACAAAAAGCTCCCGCTGGAGAAGGCGCAGTCCTTCGGCCTCTAAGCTTGCTTGCAGATAGAGATCCTCCCGCAGCAGCAGATCAAAAATTGCCGCTTCACGCCTGGAAATAATTTTATCTTCAACCATCCGTTTCAACAGTTGCCTGGCCCGGCCCGGGTCAAAACTTTCGCGATCAAGGCTGCTGATCAAGTCGCGCCAGGAGCCAGAGTGCAAAGTTTCTATACGGTAGATCCTGATGCACCCTCCACCACCACGCCGACTTTGAACCAGATAACCGCGCTCCAGGGGAAAACGGCGCTCTAAAACATAATTGATCTGAGAAGGCACACAGGAAAACTTTCCGGCCAGCTCTCGGCGTTTAATTTCAATATATTGGCTCGAACTTAAAGCGAGCAGCTTTTTTAAGTAATCCTCAATATAATCGGTAAGGTTTGGCATCTGTTCTCCCCGAAATCCGATGTTTGACCATCTCTGACCTTTATAACAATATCTCATATTTTCGTAAAAAAGGCAAGAATTTTTTAAGCCGGGGCCATTCCCCCTCCTTAGATTAGGAGAGGGTGGGGAGGCTGCCCAAAAATCTGTCCTGCTTTTTTCTCTTAACTATTTAATTTTAGAGATGGGAGCAGATAAAGGAGACTATAAATTAATGTACTAGTATGTATAAAGATATTGAGATGCAGCTGTTGCAGCAATTGCCCCGTCGGCTGCCGCAGTGACTACCTGGCGTAAAAATTTATGGCGCACATCACCGGCAGCATAAACGCCTTTGATCGATGTTTCCATTTTGTCGGTGGTCAGGATGTAACCGCGCTCATCGCTCTCCAAATCAATCCCTGCTAAAAATGGCGTGTTGGGCTGGCGTCCGGTGTAGATAAAAATGCCGTCAACCTCAAGCGTTCGCTCTTTGCTATCCTGGACAATCAGCAGGGAACTGACCTTCTTATCACCGATAATCCGGCTGACCGTGGTATTCCATAGTATTTCAACCATTGGCAGCTTTTGCACTTTTTCCTGCAGCCAACTACAGCCGCGGAATTTATCACGGCGGTGAATCAGGTAGATTTTTTCAGAGAAACGGGATAAAAACACGGTTTCCTCGAGGGCTGCGTCTCCTCCACCGACTACCACAATTTTTTTACCGCGGAAGAAAGCAGCATCACAGGTTGCACAGTATGATACACCCCGGCCGCGCAGTTCAAGCTCGCCATCTATGCCCAACAGATTTGGCAGGGTTCCGACAGCAATCAGCACCGTTTTGCCTTCAAACTCATCGTTTGAGCAGGAGACCTTCTTCAGATCGCCTTGCAGTTCTACCTGATCGATGTCGCCATTATGCACCGGCACCTCTAAATTGGCCAGCTGCTTTTCGAGCAGGGCGCCAAATTCCGGACCACCAACCCCATCGGGAAAACCCGGGTAATTGTCAAGCCAGGCGGTGGAGGTAATTTCACCGCCAAGCATCATTTTTTCGATGATTAAAACTGAAAGCCCGGCCCTTGCCCCGTAAAGAGCCGCAGCCGCACCGGCGGGACCCCCGCCAATGATCAGCATGTCGTATATTTTTTTATCTGTCATTTTTCCGCCTCCTGATTTATTTAAAAGTATTAATTTTGAACTAAGTGGACCCTTCAAACACCTTTCTGTAAAAGGTTCAAACCTATTTATGGCAATTATCAGCGATCATTGAGCCTCTGTCAACAAAGAGGACCAACCATTCAAACTAATATGCTATAATGCAGGTAGGAATTATTTTCCGAGCAAAGAATTGCAAAAGGAGGCGTAATAAAGATGAAAGAACAGGTTGAAAAGGCTCTGGACAAAATTCGCCCGGCCCTGCAAAGGGACGGAGGCGATGTGGAATTGATCGAGGTCGGCGATGACGGCATCGTCAAAGTTAAGCTGACCGGCGCCTGCGGTGGCTGCCCTATGTCTCAGATAACTCTGAAACAGGGCATTGAACGAGTCCTGAAACAGGAAGTCGCTGCAGTTAAGGAAGTTGTCTCGGTTTAATTGAAAAAAGGTCGAAAAGCCCGGGGCAACCCGGGTCTTTTCATTTATAGCAGTATTGTAACTGACCTATTTTTAGAGTTTTTTCACCCCCACCCCAACCCTCCCCCCTCAAGGGGGAGGGAGGTTGTTGCCTCTTCACTTGAGGGGGAGGGAGGTTAGAGCCAATTCTCAACGGGGGGAGAGTGTATTTGGTGCTTCCCAGCCATCTGGTCTTGCTATCTCCTCTCCCCTGGGGGGAGAGGGTGAGGGTGAGGGGGTAGAGGTTGGAAAATGCTTAATAATTTCCTGAAAGTAGTTTATTGGAGGGTTAGCTTTTGAAAGAAGTATACCTCGACAACAGCGCCACAACCCCTCTTCACCCTGAGGTCCTTGCATTAATGAACCGGATGCAAGAGCTTATTTTTGGCAACCCTTCGGCGATGCACGAAAAGGGAATCGCTGCTGAGCAGGTAATCGCCGCAGCAAGATGTCAGGTCGCACAAGTTTTAGGGGTTAGTAATCGGGAAGTTGTTTTTACCTCCGGCGGAACTGAGGCCAATAACCTGGCCATCTGCGGCGCCGCAAGACGCAACCGAAAGCGCGGCAATCATCTGATTACAAGCGTTATAGAGCACCCTTCGGTCTTGAATTGTTTCCGCTACCTGGAACGGGAGGGCTTTAAAGTTTCCTATCTTCCCGTCAATCACAGTGGCATGATCGATTTAGAAATGCTAAAGCATGAAATCACTCCTGCAACAACGCTGGTCAGCATTATGCACGTCAACAATGAGATTGGTAGTGTGCTGCCGCTGGCTGCAATAGGCCAGGTAATCAAGACAAAAAACTTAAGAACTCTTTTTCACACAGATGCCGTTCAGTCATTTGCCAAATTACCGTTAGATCCACAAGAATGGCAAGCTGATTTGATCAGCTGCAGCAGTCATAAAATCCATGGCCCGAAGGGAGCCGGCTGCCTCTGGATTAAGAAGGGAACACTGCT
>JBFYYZ010000059.1:0-13534 GCA_041309745.1 Bacillota bacterium
CTATAAGCCTCGGTGTCTGGAGGGTTATTAAGATGGCTGCAAAAGCAGCAAGATAAGTTGCAGCGGCCGGTGAGCGGCAAAACATTGTGATCGCGTACCGCTTCAATTAACAGCCGCTGTAGTATAGAACCCTCTTTTAATTCTAGCAATCTGCTCCCTCCGCTTAGCGGACGACGATATTGACCAATCGGCCGGGAACGGGAATAACTTTAACAATCTCTTTACCTTCTAAAAGCTGGCCAACCCTTTCACTGCTCTTGGCAAACTGAGCGAGTTCCTCTTCAGTGCAACCAGCAGGAACAGTCACCCGGCCGCGTACCTTGCCGTTAATCTGCACTACTATTTCCACTTCTTCCATAACCAGCTTTGCCGGGTCATACTCCGGCCAGGTCTGTCTGTGGACTGAATCCGGTTGATCCAGCAGGTGCCAGGATTCCTCGGCCAGGTGCGGTGCAAAGGGGGCTAATAACAAAATGATCTTTTGCAGGGCATCCTTTAAGATGGCCTGGTTTAGCTCTTCCATAGCTGCTGCCTGGCGGTAAGCATAGGCAGAGTTAACCAGTTCCATGATGGCGCTGATCGCCGTGTTAAAGTTAAAACGCTCCTGGATGTCTGAGGTAACTTTTTTAATCGCTGCATGAACACTGCGTTCCAGGGTTTCTTCATTTCTGCCGCAGGCAGTACTGCCCGGGCCGGCTGCAAACTGCTCACGGCAATCAATGACCAGCCGCCAGATCCGCCTTAAGAAACGATGGCAGCCTTCCACTCCCTGGTCGCTCCAGTCTAAATCTTTTTCAGGCGGGGCGGCGAAGAGGATGAAAAGCCTGCCGGTATCGGCACCGTATTTTTCAACGATTTCATCGGGGGTCACCACGTTGCCTTTGGATTTAGACATCTTGGCTCCGTCCTTATAGACCATCCCCTGCGCCAGCAGGCGGCTGAAAGGCTCATCAGCCCGGCTTAAACCGGCGTCAAAAAGAACCTTGGTGAAAAAGCGGGCATAAAGCAGGTGTAAAACAGCATGCTCAATACCCCCGATATACTGATCAACGGGCATCCAGTAATCAACCGCTTCCTTTTCGAAAGGGGCATCCTGACACTGAGGACTGGTATAGCGCATAAAGTACCAGGAAGAACAGATAAAGGTATCCATGGTATCGGTTTCCCGGCGGGCTTCCCTGCCGCAGGTGGGACATTTTACCCTGGTAAAGCTCTCATAATGGGCCAAACCGGGAACCCGGTTGCCAGAAAGCTCAACCTCCAAAGGTAGCTCCACCGGTAAATCCTCTTCAGGCACAGGGACAATACCACAGCTGTCACAGTAGATAATCGGGATTGGCGCTCCCCAGTAGCGTTGGCGCGAAATAAGCCAGTCACGAAGTCGGTAGGTGACCTGAAAACATCCCTGACCCTGCTTCTCAAGGTGAGCGGTCACCTTTTTCATCCCTTCACTATTAGGCAGGCCATTAAAATCGCCGGAGTTGGCCATTCTCCCTTCACCGGTGTAGGCTTCACTCATCGTGTCACCTTTTAACTCTTCACCTGCGGGCTGAATAACTACTTTAATAGGCAGGTTATACTTGCGGGCAAAATCAAAATCCCTCTGGTCGTGGGCAGGCACACCCATAACTGCTCCTGTTCCATAAGCCATCAGCACGTAATTGCCAGTCAGGATCGGCACTTCATCGCCGTTTACCGGATTAATAACATGGCGTCCGGTAAAAAGACCAATTTTCGGAGCCTCGTCGGAGGTGCGTTCAATTTCGCTGACGCGACGCATCTTTGAGACAAAATCCAGAACCTCTTTTTCATGCTCTGTACCTTCAACCAGCTTTTTGACCAGGGGATGCTCGGGAGCCAGCACCATTGATGTAACCCCGAAAAGAGTATCCGGGCGGGTGGTGAAAGTGCGAATCTCTTTACCGGGAAACTCTTTAAGCTGAAAAGCTATTTCTGCCCCCTCGCTGCGACCAATCCAATTGTGCTGCATTGTTTTTACCCGTTCCGGCCAGTCTTCCAATTTATTCAGATCATTTAAGAGACGCTCGGCATATTCAGTGATCCGCAAAAACCACTGCTCCAGATCCCTCGTTTCCACGACCGATGAACACCGCCAGCAAAGTCCTTTTTCAACCTGTTCATTAGCCAGAACGGTATTACAACTCTCACACCAGTTAACACTGGCTTTCTTTTTATAGGCAAGACCTCGTTTATACATCAGCAGGAACAGCCACTGCGACCAGCGGTAGTAATCGGGAGCCGAGGTATTGACCTCTCTGCGCCAGTCATAACTGACCCCGAGACGGTTCTGCTGCTTTTTCATATGTTCAATATTCTGGACTGTCCAGGTTGCCGGGTTAACCCGGTGTTCAATGGCGGCATTTTCTGCCGGTAAACCAAAAGCATCCCAGCCCATAGGATGAATAACATTGTAGCCGCGCATTCTTAAAAAACGGGCTAAAACGTCTCCGATCGAATAGACCCGCATATGACCCATATGTAATTTGCCAGAGGGATAGGGAAACATTTCCAGCACATAATATTTTGTTTGATCATGATCGATTTCCGAGCGATAAGAATCCTCTTTTTCCCACCGCTGCTGCCAACGTTCTTCGATTTCTGCCGGGTTGTAGTTAGCCAAATTATCCAGACCTCCATCCTGAAGCATAAAAAGAAAATAAAAAATCCGCCCGGTCAAGGGACGGATTTATACCCGCGGTACCACCCTTATTGGTCAAACTTGTGGTGGAGCTGGCGGGAGTCGAACCCGCGACCTCTTCCATGCCAAGGAAGCGCGCTCCCACTGCGCCACAGCCCCCCGATCAGTTGCCCTCTTTCAACCGTTAACGCCGGTTCTACGGCAACGGCTAATCTTTTTCACCGCCGCTTCTCCGGAACGAGTTCAGCAGCTCTGCCTACCGGTTTTCACCGTTCTCCGGCTCTCTGAAAAAGCACCCCTGCTTACTGCTTTCCATCATCAAAAACCTTTATGGCACCTCGAGTACATCTAACATTATATGCAGGGTCAAATACCTTGTCAAGAGCATTAACGACAATCACCTTTTCAGGCGGTCACTTCGACCTGGTATGATTCAGCACTCTGCATATCGATGATCAACAGCTTATTGTCGGCAAGAACGCCTTCAAGTCCTGCCAGGATCTTTATCGCCTCTGATGCCTGCCAGGATGCAAGCATAGCCGGAGTTGCCGCCGGGTTGCCCAGCTGAACCTCAACCCCCCTGGTAATGCCGCTTTCAGCAACGGGGCCGTAAATTGCTTCCAATAAAGGCTGGTCAGGACGGATAACCGCGACCTGGCCTAAAAAACCGGCGATAGCGCCATGAATTAAAATTAACCCCAGTTGACTACACACTTTTTCCAAAACAAAACGGGAAGGCAGGTTATCGAGGCAGTCTATCACCAGGTCGCAGCCCTTAAGCAGGGCGGGTAGATTATCAGGATCGCCAAGCAGATGGTGCGCCTCAACGTCTGTGCCCAAGTTTACAGCAGCAATCCGGTTGGCCGCAGTTTCGACTTTGGAGCAGCCCAGCGTCTCTTCGCTGCTGTACAACTGCCGGTTTAAATTGCTATCCGCAAAGCTGTCACCATCAACAACTACCAGCTTACCGATTCCCATGCGGGTCAGTAGTTCAAGGACAAAACAGCCGAGCCCTCCTGCTCCGACAACACCAACTGAGCTCTTCAGCAGCCTGGATTGACCTTTGAGGCCAACAGTGCCGATGCTACGTTGGTAGCGTTCGGGGATGATCCCCTGTTCCAGGGCAGCCAGTTCAATCTCGCGGCGGGTAAGGTTGTGCTTGCCGGCAAGCTGACTGGTTTGAGCCAGAGTCAGATACCGGTAATCATTGCCGGCAGGGTCTTTACCGGTAGCTGCCGCTTCTTCTAATACGCTGGTTATTCTTTTCAGTTCGCTCATCGTCTTAGCCCTTCTGGTCAAACGCTAATCGGTTGAGAGCGGCAGGCCTTCGCCACTACCGTCAACAAAAAGTTGAGGCGCTTCATACCACAGCCGTTCAAGATCATAGAAAGCCCTTGCCTCTGGCTGAAATACATGAATCACCAGGAAACCGTAATCTAAAACTACCCACCAGGCCTCTTTCAGCCCCTCAACTCTCAGGGTGTAAGTGCCTTTCTGCTTTAAGCTTTCGAGCAGGTGTTCACAAATAGCCTTAACCTGGATTGCTGTATTACCGGTGCAAATCAGGAAGTAATCGGCAACTATCGATACCCTGCCCACTTCCATCAATTTCAAATCATGCCCCTTTTTTTCTGAAGCCAGTTGCGCGGCATAAAGAGCCAGCTCTCTTGAGCCGGTGGCCGGTTCCTGTGCCAAATAAAACCACCTCCGCCAGCTTTAAATTTTAGGTTAACCTTTTATTATTGAATCAAGCAGGCTGTTGCGAAAAGCCACTGACCGGGGATGAAGCTTCATCCCCCTGGCCACTACAGAACAGATTGTGTTATCCACTGCTGCCAGCAGAGCCTGCTCAAAGTCGACCGCTGCAAGTTCACGGATTTTATCAACACCATCAAACCTTCGTCCGGACTCAATACTATCTGCCAGGTAAAGCACCTTCGCCAGTAAAGTCATACCGCTGTAACCTGTTGTATGATAGGAAACCGCATTGAGCAGCTCACGGTCGTTAATCTTTAGCTCTTCGGCCAACAGGACCGCCCCCACCGGGGCATGCAGCAGTCTTGCTTCACCCAGGGTTATGCTGTCCAGCTTCAAATTATAACTCTCGGCTGCCTCAAGCAGCTGCTGCCTCTTTAAACGCTTTCCGTAATCGTGAACTAAACCGGCTAAATAAGCTTTTTCACGCTTTGATCCATAGCGCTCTGCCAGCTCCGCTGCCGTTCCTGCCGTTGCCAGACTGTGCTCGTAAAGTTCTGCATCTAATGTTTTTCGCATTAACTCCCGGTATTGGTCTGCTGTCATCTGCCGGCCTCGTTTACCAAAAATGCTTTTCTTTTTAAGCAGATCATCAATACGTTAACAGGCGTCACAAACCGAAAGTGCCGGGGGCTATTGCTCGCGGGGTTTAGCTTCGTTAACAACAATTTTTCGCCCTTCCAGTTCCACCCCATTGGCCTTTTCTACAATATCTGCAGCCTGCTCTTCGTTCACTTCGACAAAACCATAACCGCGCGAACGCCCGGTTGAACGCTCGGTGATAATCCGGCATTCCTCAATCTCGCCAAACTGGCTGAAAAATTGCTGCAAATCGTCCTCCTTAGTGCTCCAGGGAATATTCCCCACGTACAAAGTTTTTGCCATTTAGTTTCCACCTCCGGATAGTATAAACCCTGCTGCCAGGGTGACAAGCCCTCTGTTAATTCTGAACTACGTAAAGTTCCATTTTTTTAATATAATGTTCAACCGGCTCAGGAGTTAAGTATTTGATAGTTTTTCCAAGCGCAACCCGATCACGGATAAATGTAGAAGAAACCGCAAGCGCCGGTATTTCAAGCAGGTGTACTTTCTGTTTCATTTGGGGACAATTCCGCTCAAGAGTTTCATAAAAATGATCCAGGGAATAACCCGGTCTGGTAACGGCAATAAAAGTGCTAAGACGAAGCAACTCCTCATAATCTTTCCAGGTAAATATCTCCAATATGGCATCGGCTCCGGTTATAAAATAGATGTTTGGTTCCGGGCTCTGATTTTTCGCAAAATGCCTGACCGTATCGATTGTATAGGTAGGTTCATGCTGATCTATTTCGTAACGCGACACAACAAAGGCCGGGTTGGACATAACAGCCAGAGTGGTCATCAGGTAACGGTGCTCGGGGAGTGAAATTGTTTCGTGATCCTTATGCGGAGGAATGCCAGCGGGTACAAAAATTACGTAGTTAAGATCAAATTGCTGCCTTGCTTCTTCGGCGGTTACCAGGTGGCCCACGTGAATCGGGTCAAAAGTACCGCCCATCAAGCCGATATTAGGGCTGCCGTTTCTGTGGCCGGGCAAATGAGAAACCAAGGGATCCCTTACTCCTTCATATAATTAATCGTAATAGGTAAATTCTTCTTTGCCAATTCTCACTGTATCGCCTTCCTTAATATCAACTTTTTTAAGCGCGCGGTCGAGACCGCTGCGCCGGCAGTAGTTCTGGAATCGGAGCAATGCATCCTCATTGTCAAAATCGGTTCGGGCAGCAGCCCTTTCAATAGCGCTACCGCTAACCTGGAAAATATCATCAACCTTATTAATGGCCAGAGGCTCTTCTTCCAACTCCGGAGGTCTGATTACTTCTTCCTCATCGGAGGCTATTTTTCCTCTATTTAATTCAGTGATCCTCTGAAACAGATAGCGGGCCAATTCCTGGGTACCATCCCCTGTTGCCGCTGATATGCCAAAGACCGGAGTATTTTTGCCATCTGCCTGCAAAACTACTTTCCGTAAAGTGCTGAGTTGTTTTTCTGCATCGCTTAAGTCTAGTTTATTGCCAACCACCACTCGCGGGTATTCAGATAACTTTGGATTATGAGCTGCAAGTTCTTCCAGTAACTGCCGGTAAGCAGTATCGGGAACCGGATGCGCCTCCGGAGCAAGATCAATCAGGAAAAGCAAAAGCAGGTTACGCTCAACATGCCTTAAAAACTGATGTCCCAACCCTGCCCCACGGTGGGCTCCTTCGATCAAGCCCGGCATATCAGCCATGATAAAACTGCCCTGATCGCCAACCTTTACGACACCTAAGTTCGGGGTAAGAGTGGTAAATGGATAGGACGCTGTTTTTGGCTTTGCCTCGCTGATCCGCCCCAAGAGAGTTGATTTGCCGGCATTTGGAAACCCAACTAAACCAACCTGAGCCATTAATTTAAGCTCAAGATTAATTAACTGTTCTACTCCAGACAACCCTTTTTCAGCCAGACGGGGAACTCGTCTTCGCGAGGAAGCAAAACGGGCATTGCCTTTGCCGCCTTTTCCACCCTCCGCAACAAGCGCTTTCTGACCGGGCCGGATTAAATCAGCCACAAGACGCTTTCGCTCGTCATAAACGATGGTACCGAGGGGTACGGGGACATATAAATTAGCGCCGGTTGCTCCATGACGGTTTTTTGTTTTGCCGCTGCCGCCATTTTGAGCTCGTAACCGACGCTTGTAGCGTAGATCAAGAAAGCTGTGTTTCGAAGGATCGGCCAGCAGGTATACACCGCCGCCGTCACCGCCGTCGCCGCCGTCCGGACCTCCCTTGGGCACATACTTCTCGCGGCGAAAGGATACCATCCCATCACCGCCTCGTCCTCCAACAACCTCTAACTCTAACTCATCAACAAACATGACTTACGGATCACCTGCAAAAATCTAAAGTTGATTAAAAATAAAAGTCCGGGCGTTGCCCGGACCTGTTAAGTAATATTTAATTTACTGCCGCATTTTCTTCAGGATAGACACTAACCTGTTTTTTTGCGCGGCCATTGAACTCAAACACTACCCGGCCATCCACTGTGGCAAAAAGCGTGTCGTCCCCACCTCTGCCAACATTTAAACCCGGATGAAAACGAGTTCCACGCTGTTTGACCAGAATGCTGCCGGCCTTAACAAGTTGTCCTCCGAAACGCTTAACCCCAAGGCGCTTTGCCTTGCTGTCCCGGCCGTTCCTTGAACTTCCTACACCTTTTTTATGAGCCATTCACAAACACCTCTCTTTCCTACCGGATCCAAATCAGCTGGCTGATCGAGAAATTTTCTTTATATGCTGATGTTGTTAATTAAAACTTCGGTATAAGGCTGACGGTGACCCTGCTTGCGACTGTAATTCTTCTTCCGCTTAAACTTGAAAACTATGATTTTCTTTTCCCTGCCCTGGCTGACCACTTTACCTCCCACATTGCAACCTTCCAAGTAAGGGTTACCGATTTTCACTGCGGCATCATCGTTAAGCATTAAAATCTTGTCAAACGTTACCGATTCACCCTTTTCCGCCGGAAGCTTTTCCACGCGGATTACCTTACCTTGCTCTGCGCGGTACTGTTTACCGCCTGTCTCAATGATTGCGTACATAAATATACCCCCGATAAGGACTCGCCGAAGCTGGTAGCCCATTGTTTGCGGGGCATTTTGACCTTCTTCGTGCGGTTGTCAGTCTACACGAGATTTTATCACGCGCGGAAGACCTTTGTCAAACAGAAAATCCCGACAAACAGGTAAATATTTAAGAAATATAGGTTACCTTGTCGCAGAAAGTGGGCTCATCCCTACTGTAAAAGATGCGGGGCGCTATCCTCATACCATTTTCCTTTTTCTTAAAGAGTAGTCTGTGCTAACTGCTTTTTCGCCAATCGTCTAAGGCGATAAGATCTTTCAAGCATAATGGCGATAACCAGAGGTACTGCCGTTAAAAGTACGCCTCCGGCGATTATCTCGAGCGCTTCCTGCCTAGTGCTTGCTTCGTCAGCCAAACCGATCAAGAGTAGAACCCAGAGAACCGCCGTGGCAATAAAAATAAGACGAGCGACCACAGCTCTTAAGAACAACCAGGAATGGGCTTCAGTTTTATTAAGACCGGCTTGCGGAGAAACTTGAGAGGTAGATGGTTGATTAACCCCTGCTTCCGGTGAGGGCTGGTAAACTCCTTCTGCCCATCGGCGAGCCGATGCCGCACTGCCTTCTTTTAAGATTCTGGTCCCGATTACAAAATAAAAGATTACCAGAGGCACCATTAAAAGCGCTGCCGCTGTATCGGACAAAACCAGGGTATTGTAAAGAGCATGAAGGCTGTAAGCAATCAGGAACCCTTTGATAATGTTACCGTTTCTGGCCGAGGCAGTTTCTGAAAATTTAGCCTTACCAACGAAATAACCCATTAAGACCCCGGTAAAAGTGTGACCGGGAATAGCGGTTACCGCTCTTAAGATCCCCACAGTCAGACCGAGGTCAAGCACATAAAAGATATTCTCGGCCAGGGCAAAACCGATTGCTGCTGCACCGGTATAAATGATACCATCAAATCTTTCATTAAAATTGCGGTTGCTCCAGGCAAAAATCAGAACCACTGCCAACTTAACCAGTTCTTCACTGGGCGCTACAACCAGGAACGATTCAAGAGCGGCCCCGATAATCCCTCCGCCCTGAAAAAAGGGCTGACCAAGTACGGCCAGCTGAATGATCGCTGCCGGGATAATCGACAAGGCACCAAGCAGCATGATTTTCAAGACCATCATGATCGGCTCCGGTTCAGCCCGGTCATGACGGAGGATAAAGGTCAAAAAAGCAATTGGCGGGGCGATGGCCACCAGCACCAGTATTAATAACATCTTACGCCACCTGTCTTTACTGTTTCTTGCTTAAAACTGCCCGGGCATAGGTCCGATTAACTTCTTTAACCTCTACTTTAACAGTCTGCCCTGCTTTATCTCCCGCACCTTCAATATTGATCACAAAACCCTGTAGACGGGCGATACCATGCACGGGGTTTGTGGAGTGAGGCTCTTCAATGGTCAGCTCTAATTTATCTCCCGTTTTTACCGGCAGGGCAATTGCCTTAATCTCTTTTTCGCTGCCCCGGGCAATAATCCGGTACTGCTCAAGGTGGATATCTTCTGTTCCCCTGATAAAAACGTGCCGATCAAGTTCATCTTCAAGCTTTTTAAGGTTACCGCCACCACTGCCGATGATGATTGCCGCTACTTCATGATGCATCTCAACCAAAACCGCCCTGCTGCGTTCTTCCTGCAACTCTTTCTTTAAGTTGCTCTCAATGCGGGTACTGATTACCAGGGGGGTTAGCACCCGCCCGGAACCGCTGCAATAGGGACAGGGCTGTTGCAGATACTCTGAGAGGTCCTGCCGGACTTTTTTACGGGTCATTTCGACCAACCCAAGATTGGTAAGACCAAGGACATAGGTTTTAGTTCGATCATTTTTGATGGCGCTGTTCAGTTTTTCAACAACTTTACGGCGGTGATCCTCAATGCTCATATCGATGAAATCAATAATAATGATTCCGCCTATATCGCGCAATCTCACCTGGCGGGCTATTTCCTCAGCTGCTTCAAGGTTGGTTTTTAAGATCGTCTCGGCCAGGTTGCGACGACCAATGTAACGCCCCGTGTTGACATCGACTACCGTTAGCGCTTCTGTTTCATCAAAAACCAGATAACCGCCGCTTTTTAGCCATACCTGGCGGGCCAGCGCTTTTTCAATTTCTGTTTCTATGCCGTAGCGCTCAAAAATCGGCTCATCTTCCTGGTAATATTTTACTTTGCTTTTCAGGTGAGGTGAAATATAATCCACAATTTCACGCACTTTGTCGTACTCGTGTTGATCATCGATCAGAAAGCTGCTGAATTCTTCAACAAAAAGATCCCGGGCAATCCGGCAGGTGAGTGATAGATCCTGGTAGAGAATGGCGGGGGCCGGTTTCTGTTTAAAACGGGTAATAATCCGATTCCAGAGTTGAACCAAAAACTGCAGATCCTGGGCCATTACGTCAGCTTCAACACCCTCGGCCACAGTACGGATAATCAACCCAATTTGCTCCGGCTTAAGCTTTTCTACTTCACGGCGCAGCCGGTCGCGCTCCGCCTGGCTTTCAATCCTTTTTGATACGCCAATATAATCAGCACCGGGCACCAACACCAGATAGCGACCAGGAATCGTTATCTGCCCGGTAACGCGGGCGCCCTTGCTGCCATAGGGCTCTTTGATTACCTGGACCATGATCTCTTCCCCGACATGCAACAATTTATCTATAGAATTGCGATTAGGCGGCGGCGTTTCTTCATCAACATCGGGTATGACATCATCGACATAAAGAAAAGCGTTCTTGCCAAGGCCGATATCAATAAAAGCCGCCTGCATCCCCGGCAGCACATTGGCCACCGTTCCCTTGTATAGATTGCCGACCACCCTGTACTGCAGAGGTCTCTCTATATCAAGTTCAACCAGTTTGCCTTTTTCCAGCAGGGCAACCCGCGTTGCCCGGTTATCGCAGTTAACTACGATTTTTTTGTCCAATATCTTGTCACACTCCTTCAGTTAGCGGTACTAACGCACCGTTACTGATTAGATAAAGTGATTCCCGTTCAACTGACCATTGCCATTTATCACCGCCACCGTCAGGCTCGTAGACGGCAAGCTGATGCAGTAAAAAAAAAGGGGATACGCCACCATCGCTTCCAGCCTTGAGCAGCATAACCAGTTCAGGCTCAACCTGCAGGCCGGGTGTAAGCTGCAGTTCAAAGATATAAGGCCTGATATTTGTATGGCTGATCTGCTTCTTTTTCTTACCGCTCCGCGGCATCATTATTTCCTCTGCAGCCATCAATTTATTGACAGCCCTTTCGATTTGATCAACCTCCAAACACTTTCCTTTCAAATTTTTCAGTTTAGCCCTGTAACGGGCAGCAGCCACAAGGGCGGCGAGTGAAGGTGATTCTGTAGTAACTTCGAATACTCCCAGAAGCTCGAGACCTGCCGGGAGCTGAGCTGACAGGCGGCTGATCAGTTGAGCGGGGTCAACTTTTTCGGTTAAATGCAGTTCTCCATACTCCCGGTCGGCAGTTACTCCAAGCGGCAGAGGCAGCGCCAGGTTAAGGCGCAAGCGGGGATTATAACCCTGGCTGTAAGCAAGGGGCAATCCGCTGCGACGAAGCGCGCGCTGCAGAAGACGCATCAGATCAAGATGCGAAATGTAAGCCAGGGCTTTACCGCGGGCAAAGCTGAAACGGATCTTAATTATCCTTCACTTCCTTGTTGGGCAGGTTCGCTGAAAGCGAGGCGGTGTTCCTGAACCAGTACCTCTTTATCCACCCCACAGTTTAAAAGATCCCAGGGCAGGGGATCAACGTAGCTGTAACTGCGGTTGGCGTATTCTTCCGGATTAATGCTTAGTTCTTCAAAAGCTTGCTGCCAGCGGCTGTAAGAGAAATGCTCCGACCAGCCGTCAAAACGGCAGCCCAGCTGCCAGGCTTTTTCAAGCAGCGGAGCAAGGCGGCGGTCCCCGCGGGCAAATACTGCTTCCAGGAAACTGGTCTCGGCATCGTGCCAGCTGAACTCAACCCAGGGTAACTTCCTGAAACTATCAATCAGAAGCTGCTGCCTCCGGATCACTGAGGGCATTGATAATTGCGGTTCCCACTGAAAAGGGCTGTGGGCCTTAGGCACAAAGGTAGCAACACTAATCGCAAACCTGATCTTATGCCTGCCCTGGCTTCGAAAATGCTGGCGCAGTTCCCGGCACAACCCGACAATGGCCTCAACGTCTGTATCTTCCTCTGTCGGCAAACCGATCATGAAATAAAGCTTGAAACCCTGCCAGCCCGCTGCCACGGCATCGGTTAAGGCCTGGTAGATTTCAGCCTCGCTGATCCTTTTGCCGATTACCTTGCGCAGCCTCTGTGTTGCCGCTTCGGGAGCAAAAGTAAGAGAGCTGCGTCGTCCCTGGTGCAGTTTTTCAGCCAGGGTCACCGCGTATGAGTCAAGGCGCAGTGAGGGGAGACTGCAGCGCACTCCTTTGCCGGCCAGAGCTTCATCCACCTGGTTAATCAACTCATCCACACCCGGGTAATCACTGCTGCTGAGAGAAGAAAGTGAAAGTTCATCATAACCGGTTGAGGCGATCAGATCCCGGACCATTTCGACAATTTTTTCAGAGCTGCGGCGGCGCACCGGTTTAAAAATGTAACCGGCCTGGCAAAAACGACAGCCCCTGGAGCACCCACGAAAGATTTCAACTACAGCCCGATCGTGAGCCGTCTGAATGTAGGGGACAATCGGGGCAGTCGGATATGGTGCACCGTCGAGGTCTGCCACGAAATTTTTCTCAATCGAGTCCGGCGCTTGCTTAATCAGTTTCTCAAAACCGCTGAACCGGCCGGCACTGTACAGAGGGTTGTAGAAAGATGGCACATAAACCCCTTTCAGGCTGGAAAGCTGAATTAAAAGTTCCTCTCTGGCAAGACCATTTTGTTTATTAGCGATAATATCTTTTAGCAAAAGGGGCAGCGCTTCTTCAGCTTCACCAAGCAGAAAGAGGTCAAAAAAAGGGGCCAGCGGTTCCGGATTGAAAGAGCAGGGACCGCCGCCGATGATCAGCGGATAGTTGTCGCCGCGCTGCTTGCTGTAGAGGGGAATACCGGCCAAATCAAGCATATTTAGAACGTTGGTATAGCTAAGCTCATATTGCAGTGAAAAACCGACGATATCGAAATCGTTGAGCGGCTTTCCACTCTCCAGGGCAAAAAGGGGATAGCCCTCCTGGCGCAGCTGCTCTTCCATATCGAAGGCCGGAGCAAATACTCTTTCTAAGAGTAGATCATCATCTTTGTTGACGCTGTCATAAAGAATTTTAATCCCCTGGTTGGACATCCCTACTTCGTAAAGGTCGGGAAAAGCCAACACCATGCGCAGTTTGACCTGATTGTGTTCTTTCAGGCAGCTGTTCCACTCGTTACCAATATAGCGCCCGGGTTTCTGGACTTTACTCAAGATGGTCTCTAACTTTAAATCAACCATCGCGTTTTATCTCCCTGAAATATTTTTTTCATAATACCATCTATTTCCTG
>JBFYYZ010000060.1:0-6187 GCA_041309745.1 Bacillota bacterium
AGATACCCCAAAATACCCTTGAGCACCAGCCGGGCCCATCCTGAAAGCGGTTACCACCTCATCAAAGACCAACAGGGATCCATATTTGCGGCAGAGCTTTTCTACACCCCTGTTAAAATCAAAGTCAAGCGGCCTGGTACCACTTTCCGGGCCAACCGGTTCAATCAGAACTGCTGCGGTTCCTCCCCTGAGTTGGTTCAGACGCAGCTTTCGTTCCAGGTCATTTAAATCATTAGGGAAAAACTCCCCGGTATGCTTGAAGATATAACGGGGAACGCCGCTGGCCTGAGTCCACTTGGAACCGGGTATCCGGATACTGTAGGCCACCTGATCACTCCAACCGTGGTAGGCACCTCCCATCTTCAGGATATGTTTCTTTTTAGTCGCCAGGCGGGCCACTCGGATCGCGGCCATAGCGCTTTCCGTCCCGGAGTTAAGCATCCGGAACATTTCCACTGCAGGCATCAGTTCGCTGATTTTCTTAGCTAACTTGTACTCGTATTCATGGAATAAGCCGGTAGAAGGACCGCAGTCGTTTAAGAGTTCAATAACTTTTTCCCTGACTGCCGGAGGGTTTGACCCGAGCAGGGTCGGACCACCGGCCTGTAAAAAATCGTAATACCTGTTGCCGTCAATATCATATAAATAAGCCCCTTCAGCCTTTGTAAAGACCAGGGGAAAGGGGTAATTAAAAGCCAGGTTATGCTGAACCCCACCGGGGATGATCTCAACAGCTTTGTCGATCATCTCTTTTGATTTTTTGCATTTCAGGGAGTAATATTCTTCTTCGTAACATTTAAGAGCATCCTCCCTGATCGTGTAAATCGGCTTTTTAATCAACTCATCAAGCGCTTTGGTAATTTCTGCTGTGTCATGATATTTAGAGATTGCGTATTGATGATCCATCTCTATCCCCTCCCGCAATCAGTGTAACGCATTTAAAATGCTCTAGCAAACAAAAATAGGGTGCTCGATATTTATTTATGATCAGTTTATATTAGACATTCATAACTTAAAATGCTACAATGCAGCCGAAAAGTCTTAATACATAAAACCTTTGACAACCCTGCAGAAAAGAGGGATCGAAAGAGTGACTTCCCGCTTATCGGTTAAAGAAAAGCTTGGTTACGGCTTAGGTGATTTATCAGGAAATATCATGTTCTCCGCTATCAGTTTTTTCCTCTTATATTTTTTTATTAATGTTGGCGGTTTGAATCCCAAACTGGCAGCACTTGTCTTTATCATTGCCCGTTTCTGGGATGCGGTGACTGATTTTTGGATGGGCAGCATTTCCGATCGGACAAACACACGCTGGGGCAAAAAGAAAGTATATATGCTATTCGGCGCAGTACCATACGGCCTGATGTTTATCATCCTCTGGTTAGTGCCGTTCGGGGAAGATGCCACTCAAACTGTCCGCTTTTTATATTACACTTTTGCTTACCTGCTCTATAACACAACCTGGACCATCGTTTACATACCCTACAATGCTCTAACAGCAAACATGACCGGTGACTACGACGAAAGAACTTCTTTAAATGCTTACCGCATCGTGATGGCCAACATCGGTATCCTGCTTGGGGCAGCAGTGTTTGCCTTACTAGCTGACGGCACAGCGAGTGTTTTTTATCAAATCTTTGGTTCGGAAAAAACCGCATATGGTCTGGCCGGGGCAATATTCGGAGTTTTAGCTTTGATCATTATGCTGATTTGTGTTTCAAGCGTTACCGAGAGGGTCGATCACCAGGAACCGACTGGCAAGAATCTGCTGACAACACTAAAAGAATTTTTTCGTCTTAAAGAGTTTCGTAATATCATTACGTACTATCTTTTGAGCATGATTGGTTTCGATATTATCATGGCGATCTTCATTTTCTTCATCAACGATACCCTGGCCTTTGGCGGAGGAAGCGATTCGATGCTATTTGTGGCGATACCTTTGGTTACCGCCATCATTTCAGCGGCTCTCTGGGTTTATTTAAGTGAAAAATATTCCAAACACAAAGTCTACGCTGCCGCATCAGTATTTATGTTTATCGTGCTGCTGGCCTGCCTGTTCATCCCGCCCCAAAACTATTTAGCTTTGATCAGCGTCTGCATCGGAGCAGGCATCGGTATGTCAGCTATCCAAATTCTGCCTTTTGCCAGCCTTCCCGACGTGGTGGAAGTCGATCAGCACGTCTATGGTAGCAGACGTGAGGGTGCATATTACGGCATTAACCAGTTTATGTACAAACTGGCATCCGGTGTATCAATTGCTTTTATATCATATGTGCTGGGGGTTTTCGGTTATCAGGAAATGGCTCCTGCCGGTTTTATTCAGCCCGATTCAGCTTTAACCGCTATTCGGGTGATTTTGGGCACTGTCCCCGGAACTATCTTTTTGGTTGGCATTTTCTTTGCCTACCGGGCTGATCTCGGCCGGGAAAGATACAATAAAATATCAGCGGAAATTAAAAGCAGAGTTGAATAATAAACTATAGAGGGTTGTAACTTTTTTTACTGAACGGTTACTTGCAGCTATTTAATTCAGCAAAATTCTTTTTGTTATCCCGGTATAAATTTTTGAACACCTGAAATTGACGGTCATAAATACTTTTGTTACCCCGGTTTGGAGAAAAGGTTTTAGCTGCCGGGATCAGCTGCCGGGCTGCTTCGAATGAGTCTAACAACCCAAGACCGATTGCCGTAACAACTGCAGAGCCAACAGCGCCTGCATTTTGAGGGTTTTCAACTGATTCAATCTTTCTCTGTAATACATCGGCAAGAATCTGGCAGGTTACTGCAGATAGAGCGCCACCCCCGACGAAGCGGATTGGATCAGAGGTCCTGACCTTCTTCTCCTGGGATTCAAGCATCCAGCGCAGGTGGAAGCAGACCCCTTCGATCACAGCCCTGATCAGCTTAGACTTTCCGGTATCAAGCCCGATGTTAAAAAACATACCCCGGGCAGCAGGATCTTCAAAAGGACAGCGGTTCCCGTGCAACCAGGGGGTAAAAATAACTCCCCCGCAGCCGGGTGTTACCTTCTCAATAATACTCGATAAATAATCATATAAGCTGGTGTAAACAGTCTCTTTTGATTCGTGAATCAGCTCTCCGCTAAGGTACACACCAATCTCATCTAAAGCCAGATGATCTTTGACCCACTCGAGACATTTCCCCGCCGTCTCAAGCTCGGCAAAATAATTATATTTACCGGGCTGCGCCCCAACTATTGAAGCAATCATCGAGTTGATATCTAATAAAGGTTTATCGACCACAGTAGAAACCCAACCTGAAGTACCGGCATAGATATGGGTGTCTCCACTTAAAACAGAGCCCGCCCCGACACCAATCAGCGATGCATCTCCTCCCCCGCCAAAGACCGGTGTTCCTGCCGCTATTCCAAGCATGGAAGCTGCCTCTGGGGTGACTATGCCCGCCAGATCAGTTGATTTAATAATTGATGGCAAGTGATCAATATTAACACCGAGCATTTTACAGACAGTTTTACTCCACCCTTCTCTTCCCTGGCGGATTGAGTACAAAAGGGTAGTAAAAGCGCTGTCTTCTGTCATGATAAACTTACCCGTACAACTGCAGATTAAAAACTCTTTTACATCAAGCCATTTATAGATCTTTTCAAAAACCGCCGGCTCATTTTTCTCAACCCACTTATATTTCCAGACCGGATCTTTAACGCTGGCCGCCACAACACCTGTTTCCCTGATCGATAGCAGCAGCTTGAATAGATTAATGCCGGATATTTTAAAGCCCCGGCCCATTACTGCTTGCATCTCATTACAAGCCCTTTGATCCATGTAGCTCATCATGCGTCGCAATGGTCGTCCTTCTCGATCGACAAGAACCAAGCCCTGCATCTGGGAGCAAAAGGAAACACCGGCAACCACTTCAGGAGCAGTATCAGTTTTTACGAGTAGTTTTTTTGTAGTTGAGCACATCGCATCCCACCATTGCCAGGGATCCTGCTCTGCTCCTCCGTTATCCAGGATGTGAAGGTCGTAACCTTCCATCTCCGCAGCCAGCAAGGTTAACTCTTCACCAATGCTAAATAGGCAGGTTTTTAAACCGGTTGTACCCACATCATAGGTTATGATTTTTTTTTGCGATAGATTCAATAATATCCCCCCGGATGTTCTGTATTTCATTTTTTCCAATTAGGCGGTAGGTCAAGTTAATATGCATTTCCGAGGAGCTTCCAGCATGGAGCTATCCAAGAACGCGAATCATAGGGTATATGCCTCGCCTGTTTTCAACAGGGATGGGTTTGCCATGGACAGTCCAACTTCTTTCGGAAAGCTCGGAAATAAAAAACAAGGCCAGCTTGGCCTCCGATTGATTATTTAATTGTAGATAACTTCAAGGCTGATGTCCTGAACCAGGATGGACCGTCCATCAGCAACCCCGTTATCGATTGTACTGAAATACTCTAATAGAAATTGCGCATATACTCCTCCGACCTCGGCAACTGATTGGATGTAATCTCTCAGTTGATTATTGCTAAAACTCAAGTCACTAAAACCCGGACGAAAACTTCTAATACTATTCACAGGTGAAGAGTAATCAGCTGAATCCAGGGAACTACCATAATTGATGGAATATATCCCCAGATTACCTGGATAAGCCGAAGGATTACCCACCGCAGTTCCCAACATATTTATACGCGCACTAAGTATGTTTTTACCGGCAAGTTCACTGATGTCAAAACTGATGAACCCTTTTACTTTTATATTTGTTGCTAAATCACCGACATAAATAGAGGGAACACCGCTACTATCAGCAGATTTAAAGACGGGGCCGTCTTCATTTACCTGACCGGTCAGGACGGTGATCGGATCGTAGCTCCCCGTCATTTCCGGGCTATCTTCCAGTTCTGGCAAGAGAGCAAACCTGATAATCTTGGTATCGTATGCCCCAAATTGATCACTGGCACTGACCGTGATGCGAACATTTAACGCTTCAAGGTTTCCGGCAGGATTAGCCGGGGAGCGCCAGGCAAAAACAAATGGTCTGAGATTTTCTGGCGCTTCATCGGCAACCATTCCCGGTCCCACACGATCAATAATACCGTTAGTTGCTTCAACCTGAAAATCAAGTTCTCCCTCTCGGTTGTGTTCTACATTTACTACAAATCGATGGGTATCCTCTTCATAACGCATAGGGTGATACTCATCAGGGTGATCAAGCAGATCTACAAAATCCGATCCGACAACCAGCAGGATATCTACAATCCGCGGGCCAGCCGATTCGCCTTCATCATCCACATCAGCATCATCTTCATCTTCATCACTGCCAGGGACCGGTTCGCCAACATCTGCACCCCCGCCTGAATCTGCTCCTCCAGAAAAAGTACCAACCATGATCCCGGCAAAAAGTTCAAGTTCCACTTCTGCACTGCCCTCAGTATTAGTGGCCAGTGCCCTGAGCAGATAGGTTTCTTCTTCCGCCAATAAGATTAGTGTATGGTTGGCTTCCATTTCACCAACTCCATCATTACGGGTAAATGTTACTTGCGGTTCTGGTTTTCCTTCAACATCTGCCTCTACTACGATTCGGTAAAGCCCGGTTTCCGAATCGGGCCCGATACTTTCTACAACTGACAGAGCTAATTCTGGCTCAGAAGCTGAAGGGAAAAACATCTCCTTTAGTGGACTAAGAAAAAACAGTAAAATCAAGATGATCACCACTAAAACAAAAATGATCGGCACCGATAAGTTTCCTTTTTTATCTTTTCCCTGAACCTTTTCCATGCTAAAACCCCCTTCACCATTTACTTTCAGCTATTCATATCACTTCAGGATTAACTACCCCTTTACCATTTTACGACCGACCCGGCCGGTCAGAACAACTGGATCGTAGACCGGTGAGAATGGCGGGGCGTAAGCCAGATCAAGATGAAAGATCTGATCCAAATTCATGCTTGCTGTTATTGCCGTGGCATAAACATCAATGCGTTTTACACTGTCGACCGGTCCCGCTATCTGGGCGCCGAGCAAACGGCCTTCTTTTTTGTCGGCAATTAATACAAAGGTCATCGGTCCTTGGCCGGGATAATAATGAGCGCGGCTGTTGGCCTCCACCTTAAACTTAAATGCATCAAAACCGCTTTTTTGTGCTTCAGCTAAAGTCAATCCGGTGCGGGACAACCCAAGGTTGCCAAACTTGGTGATAGCCGTGCCAAGCA
>JBFYYZ010000061.1:0-4549 GCA_041309745.1 Bacillota bacterium
AAAAAAGCCACTGCCGCAGCAACATCTTCGGGAGTACCGATCCGGCCCAACGGGGTAGCTTTTGCCGCTTCGGCTGCTACCTCTTCCACACTTTTGCCCATGATCGTTGCTTCTTTTTCCCAACCCCACAGTTTAAACTCTGTTTCGATGTCACCGGGGCAGAGAGCATTGACACATATTTTAAAGGGAGCCAACTCAATGGCCATTGAGCGGGTCAGGCCGATCAAGCCGGCCTTAGAGGCGCAGTAGGCATGGATCCAGATCGCCCCACGATGCGCTGCCCGCGAGGACATGTTGATGATCTTACCGCCTTCCGGGTTATCCATCATCAGCGGAGCAGCCTCCCGGCAGCAGAACATCGCGCCGGTAAGATTAACCTCGATTGTTTTACGCCAGGCATCGGGGTCAGTCAGCACAAGAGGAGCCGGACCAATCGTGGTGCCGGCATTGTTGACCAGAATATCAAGACGCCCAAAGGTTTTTTTTACTGCTTCGATCATTTTTTTAACCGAACTTAGGTCGGTGACATCTACTTCAACCGCCAGCGACTGTACCCCACAGGCAGCAATATCGGCAGCAACGCTTTCAAGCTCGCCGCCCTGCTCCTTGTTATAGATTTCAAGCCCCGCCGCCGTGCCGAGATCGGCTACCGCTAATGCTGCGCCTTCAGTAGCCAGGCGCATGGCGCAGGCATAACCAATTCCTTTTTTACGACCTGCCCCGGTTATCAGGGCGACCTTGCCTTGTAATCTTTGCATTGTTTAAACCCCTCTCCAGCTAATGTATCGGCCAGGGCAAATCCATGCCTCCGAATAGAGCCTCAGGATCGGTGCGCACATTGACACAAGCCGGTTTGCCGCTAGCAAAAGCTTTTTGCAGGGCTGGCTTGATATCGGCAATTTTCTCTACGTAGATACCGACGCCACCCAGGGTTTCCACGATCTGGTCATAGCGCATGAAGCCGAGGTTTGAACCGATCGTGCGCTCAGGACCATAAGTCTGGCGCTGAACACGGCGAATCTGGCCCCAGCCGCTGTCATTGGAAACCACACAGACAACCGGGATGTTGTGACGCACCGCAGTGTCAAATTCCATCACGCTTAGCCCCAGCGAACCGTCTCCACTGATCAGCACCATTGGTCGATCAGGGTAAGCCAGTTTGCCGGCCAGGGCAAAGGGCAGGCCAACCCCCAGGTGTCCGAAGGCCCCGATCCATTGCAGTGATCCGGGGCTGTAAGCCTGCAGTGAAAGAACGGTAAAACCGGCAATATCGCCACCGTCGACGGCAACCGCAGCATCCCGGGGCAGAAACTGCTGTACTTCAGCCACCAGGCGGGCAGGATGAATCGGTTCAGCATCGGATGCCGCCTGCTGGTTGATTGCGTCGCGGGCTACTGCCTTCAAGGTCTGCACAGTTGAAGGCCACTGGGGATCGAGATTCATTTTAGCCCCGGTCATCGCCAGGGTCAGTTGCTGTAATACAGCCCCGGCATCGCCGGGCAGGGCCACATCAACCGGCCGGTTTTTGCCGATATCCTCGGTATGGATATCAACCTGGATCGTTTTCATTTTTTCTTTGAAAAGCGGTGGCCGGCCGTAACCGAGGGTCCAGTCAAAACGGGTCCCCAATATTAAGACCAGGTCGGCCTGCATCAGACCTAAGGGGTAAAAACCGCCGGAAAGAGGATGATCTTCGGGAATTGCCCCCCGAGCCATGGTCCTGGTGTAAACCGGGATATTGGTTAACTCGGCAAAAGCGGTCAGCTCATCGGCAGCTCCGGACCACCAGACGCCACTGCCGGCGATGATCACCGGCCGCTCAGCCTTACATAACAGGTCGGCAGCCTCTCTGACGGCATTTTCACAGCTGAAGAGACGCGTCTGCGGACAGTAAAGAGAAGGGTATCTCACCTTGAGCTCTTCGCCGACTTCGGCTTTGATGATGTCGATCGGGATTTCCAAAAACACCGGACCCGGCCGGCCGCTTTTGGCCTGACGAAAAGCAGTGGCCACGTATTCGGGTAGGCGCTCAACCTGGTAAACAGAACGGGCCCATTTAACCAGCGGCCTGACAATCTCCAGCTGGTCGATATCCTGCATCGAACCAAGATCACGCATAGCCAGCGAACTGCGCCCGGCAATAACCACCATCGGCACAGCGCTCTGGGCGGCTACGGCAATGCCCGGCAGGGCATTGACCACGCCCGGCCCGGCAGTTACCACGGCCACGCCCGGCTGCCCGGTAAAACGAGCCCAGCCTTCAGCCATGTGCACAGCCGCCTGTTCGTGACGGGTATCTATGATGCGAATCCCTTCGGTCAAGCAACCATCATAAATCGGGTTGATATGACCGCCGCTTAAGGAAAAGATCAGCTCTACCCCTTCTTTTTTTAACATTTTGGCAACCAGGTTGCCGCCGTGCAGTCGCTTCTCCATCTATAAAACTCCCTTCTGCCTTAAATTTAAATATCTTGAACTTCTATTCCCAGAGTTTCATGGTGCCGGTTTCCAGCAAACTGACGTGCAGTTTAAATGCATCGCGCAAGTTCTGGCTGATGTGACCTGAAGGTGAACCTTCGAGATACCGGTGAAGGAAATCGCGATAATCAGGATGCGCGCATTTATCGATAATGGCACGACTTTTTTCCCTCGGGCCCAGGCCGCGCAGGTCAGCCAGACCCTGTTCGGTAACCAGCACCTGAACCGAATGTTCATTATGATCAGGGTGGGTGACCATCGGCACCACGGTAGATATTTTCCCATCTTTAATGGCTGAGGGCGCCATAAAAATTGACAGGTAAGCGTTACGCGTAAAGTCGCCGCTGCCGCCGATGCCGTTCATCAGCTCGGTGCCGCAAACATGGGTTGAGTTTGCATGCCCGCCTAAATCAAATTCAAGTGCTGTGTTTAGGGCAATAACGCCTAAACGGCGAATGACACCGGGATTATTGGAAAGCTCCTGCGGACGCAGAACAATGCGCTGAGTAAAAAAATCCATGTTGTTATAAATTCGCTGCAGATTGTCGTCAGAGACAGTCAGACTGCAGGTGCTCGCCCCCAAAAGCTGGCCCTGTTCCATCAGATCGATCAACCCGTCCTGAAAGACCTCGGTAAACATCAGGAAGGGCGGAATATCAGGGTCGTCGCCAAGGGTTGACATTACGGCATTGGCAATATTGCCGACCCCGGCCTGCAGCGGTAAAAATTCCGGTGGTATCCGTCCGGCGCGCTGTTCGTCAAGCAGAAAGTCAACCACCTGGTGAGCGATGCGACGGCTAATCTCATCAGGTTGGTGCAGCGGCGCCATGCCATCAGGCTCATTATTATCAATAACGGCAACGATTTTCTTCGGATCAACCAAAGCATAGGGTAACCCGATTTTATTCAGCGGTTCATAAATCGGGATCGGGTTGCGGTGCGGTGGTGTGGGCAGCATAACCACATCGGCCATTTCACTTAAGCGGACCGAGTGGTAGCGATTAAGTTCGATGATCACCTTTTCGGCACAGTGTAAAAATGTCGGTGATGCGCCGATCGAAGTTGAGAGATAAACTCGGCCATCCTTGGTAATTTCGGCTGCCTCAATAACCGCCCAGTCAACTGGCCCGAGAAACCCGAAGAGAACAGCCTGGGGCAGGTGCGATAAGTGCATGTCGGTAAACTCAATTTTATTTTCGTTAATCTGCTTACGCATGATCCGGGAAGACTGATAAGGGGCTCTCCAGGCCACCGCTTCTGCTTCGGCCAGCAGATCGTCGAGCTGGCCGGTTGAAGCGCCGGTAAGCACATTAAGTTTATAAGGTTCGCCTTTAGCATGAAGCTCTTTGGCCCGGCGGGCCAGGGCCCTGGGGATGGCTTTGGCCGATCCGGCAGCTGTAAAGCCGCTGAAGGCCACTGTCTGTTTGTCTTCAATCATTGCTGCTGCTTCTTCGGCCGAGATACGGGGAAAATGAAGTGGGGACATCCTATTACCTCCGATCTGCTAATAAACAGGTTAAGCATATTATAATCTATTTATAACGAAGCGGTTCGAACTTTTTATAGGTCAGGCCCCGCCAGAGCCATTCCAGGGGGCCGTACTTGAAATTCTTAAACCAGAGATTGCTCCAGATGATTTGGATCAGGTAAAGAGCAATGGTAATAAGCACTCCCTGGGCCAGCGAAATTTTGTAGAAAAGACCAAAACCATAGAAGAGGGTAATTAGGATTAGGGTCTGGGTCAGGTAATTAGTCAGGGCCATTCTGCCGGCGGCGGCAACCGGGGCAAGGATGCGCCGGCACCGATCGGTCTGCAGCGACAGGAGGATCAGGGAAACGTAAGCGGGAAAAATAAAAAGTGAAGCCAGATAGTTGGTCATCGTCAGAAAGGCAGGCCTGGCAGCGGTCCCAACCGGCCAGATAGCGGTTTCAAAAAGGATATATAAGAAAAGAAATAACGCGCCGACCGGAAAACCGATGGCACAGATTTTTTTAAAAAGCGCCCTGTTGCCGTTCAGATCCTTAAAGATCCCTTTCCTGCCGGCATACAGGCCACAAAGGAAAAAGGCCA
>JBFYYZ010000062.1:0-6807 GCA_041309745.1 Bacillota bacterium
GATCTACAGTTTGATCGGTGATGATTTTTTCTTTTTCACTTAAGTACGTGGCATACTTCTCCAGCTCGTTGGCAAAAAAGTGCAGGCTTTGATTGTCAGACATGAGCAACCTGTCAACAGCAGAGCGATCAATCTTTTTGCCTAAGGATGCGGCCTTCCGGTTAATCCAGCTTACTAGTTCATCACCTTTGAGAGCTGCACATTCAACAGCTGTTCCCGCCTTGTCAATTGTTTTAAAAACGCGCTTTCGCCGGTCAACACCCGGAGATTGAAAGATAATAATCGTATCGGGCAGCCGCGAACCCAGACGTTCGAAGTGATCAGCCAGTATTTCAGCGGCGGCCTTTTCCACCTCCTGCGGGCTTTCACTGAGCTCTTCCTTCTTCTGGCTTTCTGCTTTGCGGGGAGGAGCCAGATACGGGGGATTATCAACAATCAATAGTCGCCGTTCACTAAAGATAGCGCTTTCTTCAGCTCTGCTTAGGATTAATTGCAAATCATGTTCTCTTCCGTCAATTTTTTCGCAGCTAAGCTCCGGATTCTGATCAAGATAATTCTTCTTAAGCAGGTTAATCAGCTCTTCCCGCAAATAACTCTCTTCACCAAATAGCAAATAGAGCGGGGCAAACTTCCCAGTGTCAATCTCACGCAGCGCTGCCTGAAAGGATCGCATTTATCCGTTCTCCTTAAAAGCTCTTAACCAGATTCTTCGTGATTCCGGCAGAAAGATGACCAACACGGTAAAAACCTCGAGGCGACCGATGATCATCATCACCGAAAGCAGTATCCTGCCAATAGGCGGGATAACCTGGAAAGTGTGCATTGGGCCAACTGCTGCCAGGCCCGGCCCAACATTGCCGATTGTTGCGGCCACTGCGGATATAGAGGTTTCCAGATCGAGTCCCATAAAGGCAAGCGCCATCGCTGCGAGAGCAGTTAAGAAAAAGTATAGCAGACTAAAAGCCATCACCGGTCTTAAAATTTCCTCACTGACATGTTGTTCACCAAGTTTTACCGACGATATGGCCGAAGGGTGAACCAGACGGTATAGCTCGCGGAATGAATACTTAATCATCAGCATCCAGCGAACCTGCTTGATTGAGCCACCCGTTGAACCACCACAGGCACCAATAAACATCAGCATTAACAGAAAGAGTCGTGAAAAATGAGGCCAGGCGTTAAAGTCAGCAGTAGCATAACCGGTGGTAGTGATCATAGAAACCACCTGAAAAGAGCTCTGGCGCAGTAAAAGTAAAAAAGGTTCATCAGTATGCATATAGAGGTTTAAAGTAACAAGCAGTATCGCAGCAGCGGTTACCAGCAAATAAAATCGCAACTCCGGATCTTTGATAATTTTAAAATCGCCCCTTGAAAGGCGAAAAAACAAAACAAAGTTGATCCCGGCAAATAGCATAAATAAGATGACTACAATTTCAGCCGCCGGGTTATTAAACGCCGCTATACTGGCGTTATAGGTAGAGAATCCGCCCGTTGGCATGGTAGTTAGCGCATGAGCCAGAGAGTCAAAAAAACCGACACCGCAGATCATCATCATAATGATTTGGGCCAGCGTAAGTGAAACGTAAATAATCCAGAGGCTCCTGGCTGTTTGGACAACCCGCGGAACAACACGTTCAGCGATCGGACCGGGAATCTCAGCTTTAAACATGGTCATACTGCGGAAGCCAAAGCGCGGCAGAATAGCTAAAAAGAGAACGATGATCCCCATACCACCCAACCACTGGGTGAAAGCACGCCATAATAATAAACCTCTCGGCAGAACTTCGACATCGGCGATCAGGGTCGCTCCGGTGGTGGTAAAACCAGAGACGGCTTCAAAAAAAGAATCGATAAAGCTGCCATCAAACACACCGTAAAAATGAAAGGGTAAGGCGCCGAAAATACCGGCAAAAAACCAGGCCAGGGCAACCAGGGTAAAGTTCTCGGCAATGCTCAGCTCCCTGCCCTTAGACTTGGAAAAGAACCAGAAAAAAAAGCCACCAAAAATGGCGGTGACCAGGATGGCTTTAATAAAAGCCAATCGATCCGGAGTCTGGTCAATAAATGACCAGATTGCCGGGATAACCATAGTCAGGGAGAGGAATAAAAGCATGATACCGATCAGATAAAAAAGGCGAAACCGTCTCACCGGCAAACCTCCCTGGACAGAGTTAAGATAATACTTCAGTATAGTATATCATTTTGGGTTATTCGGCCAGTAATAAGCGGTTACGGAGCTGTTCCCGGTCACCGTTACCCTCAACCGAAGCAAAGTAACGATCTAGCTTGGCACTGACTTTAGGTACGGCAAAGATTACCAGGTGGTCATTAGCTTTCAGCACTGTATTTCCGTTTGGCACCATTATTTCACCGTTGCGGACAAGAGAACCGATCAGCATCCCGCGTGGTAGTCCTGCATCAGCAATTTTGCGATTTACAACTTTAGCCGACTCCGGTAGGATTACTTCTGCCACCTCGGCCTTTTCGTCCTGCATGATTGATAGCGCCACCACATCCTCACGACGGATTAAGCGCATAATCTGGGCGGCAACCAACAACCGGGGGTTGATCAGGCTGTCGATACCAAGGGCATTATAGACTGGCACATAATGCGGTTTCATCACTTCGCAGATGATCTTCTTTACTCCGAACTGTCGGGCCAGCAATGCAGCAACGATATTGCTGCGGTCATCACTGGTGGCGGCAATCACAGCATCGGCCAGATCAGTATCTTCTTCCTTGAGCATGGCTATTTCCGTGGCATCTCCTTGCAGAACCAGGGTTTTTTGCAACGTTTTACACAAACCTTCACAGCGATGCTCATCTTTTTCAATCAGCTTTACGTCAAAAGTTTGTTTGCTTTCCTCCAGCAGCTTGGCTAACTGGAAAGCAATCATTCCCCCGCCGAGAATGGTGACCTGCCTAATCTGGGTTTTTTCGTGGTGCAAGAGGGAACTGATATCTTTTAATGTTCTTGTATCGCCAAGCAGATAGATTTTATTTCCGGGTTTGATTACATCATTACCCCCGGGAATTATAAATTTACCATGATGATCACTAATGCCAACCACGATGCAATTTGGGCCAAGCGGTAGCTTATGTAAGGGCACATCGGTAATACCAGCTTCTGCGCCTACTACCACACCGATCATCATCACCTTGCCCTGATTAAAGTATTCGACTTCCGTTGCATCGGGGAAGTGAAGCATTTTGGATATTTCCATGGCGGCAACCCGCTCCGGGTTGATTACTATGTCAATTCCCAGCTGAGACGTGGATAATACCGATTGTTCGCTAACATAAGCGTTGCTACGGATTCGTCCAATAGTGATTGGCACTTCATATTTTTTAGCCAGCATGCAGGCGATCATATTGATCTCATCAAGCTGAGTTACGGCGATCAGCATACTGGCATCTTTAACTCCAGCCTGTTCCAGAACAGCAGCGTTAGCTCCGTTGTCTTCAATGACCATTACATCAAGTGATTCTTTGAAGCGGCGGGCCTTGACCTCATCTTTTTCAATAACCACAACATCCTGTTGCTTTTCAGACAGGTTACGGGCCAGCTCATAACCAACCCCTCCGCCACCGACAATGATGATATGCAATTAAACAAAACCACCTTTCATTAAAAAAAGAGACAGCGGCTACGCTGCCTCATCAGGGAGAAAAACTTAAAAAAATATTTGAGACCGTAAGCACTCTGTTTTGTTTTTACAAAACATTTTCTTTTCGTATCTTTTTTTATTATTGCTGCTCAGCGGTCTATTTTTCTGAGTCTATTATATAATAACAAAGTAAAGCTGACAACATTAATTTAAACAAAATTTACGATTATTTTTAGGTTTAACCACTTTCTTCTACGATATTGGTTAAAGTGCCGATCTTTTCAATAATAATGCTGAATGTATCACCGGGTTGGAGAGGCCCAATCCCAGCCGGAGTGCCGGTAATAATTACATCCCCGGGTAATAGCGTCATGCAGCCCGAGACAAACTCGATAATATCAGCTACTTTGAAAATATGGTCGGCGGTTGAACTCTCCTGGACCAGCTCGCCATTTAAAAACCCCTTTATTTGCAAGTTATCAGGATTATTAATTGCCGTGTCTATGGCCGGACCCAGGGGACAAAAAGTATCAAAACTCTTGGCATAGGTCCACTGGCCGGCAGCAGGCTGCTTATCACGGGCGGTAACATCATTAGCACAGCTGAAGCCAAAAACATAATCAAGCGCCTGTAAACGATCCACCCGGTAAGCCTTAAGACCGATAACCACTGCCAGCTCAGATTCGTAATCAACGTGCCTGCTCTGCGGGGGATAGCTAATCGGCTGGTCCGGGCCGATGACAGCAGTAGAAGGTTTTAAGAAGATAATTGGCTTTTTCGGCAGTTCAAACTTCATCTCTTCGGCATGGCTGCGATAATTAAGGCCGAGACAAATTACTTTTGTAGGAAGACAGGGAGCCAGCAGGGTGACATCGTCAACTTTAAAACTTTTTCCTGTTCTTAGTGCCAAATGATCTTTTCGCTGTTCACCGGGCCAGGTTATTTCCGCAATCTGGTCTGCGCTTTCAAGTATACCGTCTAAAGCCCGATCTTCAAAGCTAAAGCGCACAAACTTCAAAGCTCTGTCCCCCCTTCAGCGGTAGAAAAAAATAAAGCGCCCGGATTAAAAAATCCGGGCGCAGCAGGTTTTTACCAATTTTCACAGGTAATTTCAAAGTGATCTCGGGGATGGTCGCAGGCGGGGCAATCTTTAGGAGCTTCGGTGCCCTCATGCTGATAGCCGCAGTTGCGGCAAGTCCACCAGATTTTCTGATCTTTTTTAAAGACGATGCCTTTTTCTATGTTATTTTTAAGGGCAAGATAACGTTTCTCATGCTGTTTTTCGGCTACTGCAATCGAATCAAATATTTTGGCAATGTCTTCAAAACCTTCTTCGCGAGCCACTTTTGCAAATCCCGGGTACATCTCGGTCCACTCATAGTTTTCACCACCAGCAGCCTCTTTTAAGTTTTCTGTGGTAGTACCGATCACGCCGGCCGGAAAAGCTGCCTGTATTTCGACCTCGCCACCTTCCAACAATTTAAAAAGGCGCTTGGCATGCTCTTTTTCCTGGTTTGCAGTCTCTTCAAAAATGGCGGAAATCTGAACATAACCGTCTTTTTTGGCCTGGCTGGAAAAATAAGAATAGCGGTTCCGGGCCTGGGACTCACCGGCAAATGCCGTTAAGATGTTTTTTTCAGTTTTTGTGCCTTTCAAACTCAAGTTATCCACACTCCTTCTGTATAATTAACCCGGCTGTTTTGCAGCTGGGCTTACTTTAATCATTATACAACAAAACTATAAATCCCTGTATAATTAAATATTTTTATAAAATAATATTTTTTAATAACGATTATTAATATACTGTGACGGAATAACAAATAAGTTGCGATTCTGGCAGGAGTTCGCTTTTCAGTAGCAAATAAGTAAGGTTATCATATTAGCGGGAGGAATTCACAATGCCAGTTATGTACTATGACAAGGATGCTGATTTAAACATCCTGCAGGGGAAAAAGATTGCCATACTGGGCTATGGCAGTCAGGGTCATTCCCAGGCCCAGAACTTAAAGGACAGCGGACTCGACGTAATTGTCGGTCTGCACAGGGAAAGTAAAAGCTGGGATAAAGTAATAGAAGATGGTCTGCAGGTATTTACGGTTAGCGAAGCCGCAAAAGCGGCTGATATTATACAGATCCTGATTGGCGACAACCACCAGTCTGCTGTGTACCAGGAATCTGTTTTGCCCCACCTGACCGAGGGCAAAGCGCTCGTAGTCTCTCACGGCTTTAACATCATTTATCACCAGGTTGTTCCACCTGAAAATGTTGATGTCTTTATGATCGCGCCCAAAAGTCCGGGGCACCTGCTCAGACGCCTCTATAAAGAGGGGGCGGGAGTTCCGGCACTTTTGGCTGTGCACCAGGATTATACCGGTAAAGCCAAGCAATTGGCCCTGGCTTACGCCAAAGGGATCGGCAGCACCCGGGCCGGAGTAATTGAAACAACCATGCAGGAGGAAACCGAAACTGATCTTTTTGGCGAACAGGTTATTCTGTGTGGCGGCGTCTCAGCTCTAATCAAGGCCAGTTTTGATACCCTGGTTGAGGCCGGATACCAACCGGAGGTTGCTTACTTTGAGTGTCTGCATGAACTGAAGCTGATTGTCGATCTGATTTATGAAGGAGGGCTGGAGCGGATGCGTTACTCTGTGAGCGATACTGCCGAATACGGTGATCTGACCAGGGGGCCAAGAGTTATTAATGACGCCGTGCGAGAAGAAATGCAAAAGATCCTTTCTGAAATCCAGACCGGCCAGTTTGCCCTTGAATGGGTTCTTGAGAACAAAGCCAATCAGCCCCGTTTCAGAGCGCTGAGGAGTATTGAAGAGAAACACAAGATTGTGGAAGTGGGTAAAGAGCTTCGTAAAATGATGCACTACATCAAGCCGTCTTAATAATCAAGTTTAGAAGCATAACCTAGCGAAAAGGGGCAGCTAAGTCAATTAGCTGCTCTTTACTAAATGTGCTGAACGGGGCCAGGATCGCCCGGGTTATGCCATCATGCTGGAATACCAGGCCATTGTAACCGCCGGCCACAAAAAAGAGGTAGTTATCCTTATATTGAATATCATTGATCGGAAATTGCAGCTGGAGGCCGATTTTTTCAACAAATTCAAAGGGGTCTTCTTCAACAGCTTCAGAACTGATCAACAACAGATCATGTTCGGGGCCACTGTATAAGGCAACCCTGAGCGGTTCT
>JBFYYZ010000063.1:0-4184 GCA_041309745.1 Bacillota bacterium
GAGTAAGACGATGCTTGAACTTCATGATAGGAGCCTCCACTCTTATAAAGGTTTTTTAGGCTAAATTCTCTCTGCTTATTCGACGGTCTATTTATAAATCCTGCAAAAATCAAGAAAAAGAAGACATTAAAGCCCGGATCAACAATCCGGGCAAGTCTTTAAAAATGCTTTTTGAATAACCTTTAATGCTTAATGATTATTATATACAGATTTCGTCTGGTGGTACAAAAAGTACAGGTAGAATGATTTGCCTCTTTAGTTTTTTCTACTCTTCTATAATCACCTCACGGGTAGCACGAATTTGGTCACCAACGATGGCCACAATGCTGTAAAGTCCGGGGCTGCTAAAGAATACCAGACTGTAAAGATCATGGTCATCTGTTCCAACATCGTACTGCTCCTGGGCCAGCATCTGATCATTATTGGTGTCTAATAGTTGAAAAGTAACCCTTTCATGTTCGAAAGGTCCGTTGTTTTCAAAGTGGATGTAGAAGTCCTGGTTGATTTTGAAGGTATCGCTGGAAGCTACGATTAAATTGTTTTCATCCAACTCAAGCCCGGTTTCGATGATTGCACCATCAACAGAAGTGCTTTCGGGTGTTCTCAGTTCAGTTTCGCCCAAAAATCCGATAAATACTACCGCAACAATGACAGCAATGACAAAAAAGATTATTGCAAACCGCATTAGCATTGTTATTTGCCCCTTAATTTAAAGTACTTTCTCCTATTTTACTTTATTTTGAACATTCTTCAATAGCAATTTTGCAGATCTGAAGGATATATTACCCGTTCTGTAGAATGTAAACCTGGTTTACAGCAATCATTTGGGAAGGACAAAAGGAGGTCTTCAGATGAGTTTATCAGTCCGTAAGATAGTTATCTCCGGGATACTCGGAGCAATTTCCATATTACTGGGTGTTACCCGCTTAGGTTTTATTCCGGTTCCTACTCCAGCCGGCCATGCTACAATTATGCATATACCGGCTATCCTGGGCGGAGTGCTTGAAGGACCCGTTGTTGGCCTGATTACCGGCGCTATTTTTGGCCTCTTCAGCTTTTTACAACCAGGAGCGCCTTTCTTTGCCGATCCGCTGGTTTCGATTTTCCCCCGTCTTTTCATCGGGGTTGTCGCCTACCTGGTTTACTTAGCTACAAAACGGATCAATGTTATTTTGGCCTGTGTCTTGGCCGGAGCTGTCGGCTCGGCGACCAATACTGTGTTGGTCCTGGGGATGGCTACCTTAAGAGGTTATCTGCCTTCAGAAATATCTGTGTCAATCGGGATCCTGCATGGTATACCGGAACTGATCGTAGCTGCAATCCTGACTGTAATCCTGGTAAAAGGAATCCGACGCATCAGGCCTGAAGAAGAAAACGAACCTCAGCCTTAGATCACTGGAGTTGTCGTCTTTTGCAAACAATAATCGAGGTCACTGACCTCACTTATGTGTACCACTCCGGTAGCGGCAATAATGTTCTCGCATTAAACGGAGTAAATATGCAGGTTTATCGGGGCGAAATACTGGCCATTACCGGGCAAAATGGCTCGGGCAAATCTACCCTGGCCCGTCATTTTAATGCCCTGCTGACACCAAAAAGCGGGGAAGTTTTAGTCGATGGGCTTTCAGTTGCCGACAAAAAGAACACCGCCACCATACGTAGATCTGTCGGCATGGTTTTTCAAAATCCTGATAACCAGCTGGTCAGCAGTGTCGTTGAAGAAGACATCGCCTTCGGCCCGGAAAACTTAGGCCTCCCCCAGGCCGAAATAGTAGATCGGGTTGACTGGGCTCTTGAAAGCCTTAACCTCGAAGCATACCGCCACCGTTCCCCAAACAGCTTATCAGAAGGGCAAAAACAGCTGGTAGCGATCGCCGGTGTTTTAGCGATGAAACCAAAGTGCATCATTTTAGATGAACCCACCGCCCATCTTGACCCGAAAGGTAAACGTGAAGTCCTTGAAAATATGCTGCGGCTAAACAGGGAAGAGGGTATTACTACCGTTTTGCTAACTCATTTTATGAACGAAGTAGTGCACTGTGATCGGATGATCGTCATGGATCAGGGTGAAATAAAAATGACCGGAGCACCAAGGGATCTTTTTACGCAGGCCAAACAAATCAAAGCTTTGGGTCTTGATTTGCCTGCCGCCTCTCAGCTCGCTCACGGTTTGAATCTTAAAGGTCTGGCTTTACCCGGAAATATTTTAACCATCGAGGAGCTAGTAGACAGCATATGCCAATTGCCGTAAAAGACCTCTGTTTTAGTTATAAAGAGGGTACTCCTTTCGAAAAAAAAGTCCTGCACAATATCTCGCTCACGATCGAAGACGGCGAGTTTGTGGGAATAATCGGTCCCACCCATTCCGGAAAAACAACCCTGGCCCAGCATTTTAATGCACTGCTGACTCCGCAAAGCGGTTCAGTTATCGTAAACGGTTTTTTAACTTCCGACCCGCATGCTGATCTGGTAGGCTTACGGCTTAAGGTCGGCTACGTTTTTCAAAACCCCGATTATCAGCTTTTTGCCCAGACGGTCGGAGAAGATATTGCGTTCGGACCGCAAAACCAGAAGCTGAGTAAAACAGAGGTCAAAGAACTTGTGGCAACAGCAATGGCGCAGGTGGGCCTGGATTATGATACTTTCAACCAGCGGGACATCTATGCTTTAAGCGGTGGACAAAAAAGGAGAGCTGCTATTGCCGGTGTTTTGGCCTGTAAGCCCGAAATATTAATATTGGATGATGTTACCGCCGGTCTCGATCCCCGCGGCCGGGAAGAAATTATGACTGTAATTCGCGAGCTTCATCAAAAACAAAAGATTACAATTATCTTTATCTCTAATAGCATGGATGAAGCAGCTGAACTGGCTGAACGGGTGATTGTCATTGACCAGGGCCGAATCTTTTTAGATGGCGCGGTCAGGGAGATATTTAAACAATCGGCTCAGCTTCGTTCAATCGGACTGGAAATACCGGAAGTGATCAACGTCATTGAAAAGCTGCAGAAAAGGGGCTGCCTTTTCCCATCGATCCCCCTGAACCTGGAAGAAGCAATTAATTATATCGCAACGGCTTACAGGGAAAGGGAGGTGGAACGCTGATGGAGTTAACTAAAAATATTACCCTTGGCGTTTACCTGCCCGGGAAATCATTCATCCACCGCCTCGACCCACGGACTAAAATTATCGCTTCCGGCATAATTATAATCCTACTGCTCATAATCAGATCTTATCCGGCTTATGGAGCTGTCTTTCTGTTTGTAGCAGCTGCGGTAATGATTGCAGGCATCCCGGTCGGTTATGCTTTTAGCGGTTTTAAACCGATGCTGCCTGTTTTGATATTTATGTGGATCTTCCAGCTTTTTCTATATTCGAGCGCCGATGCCGAAACGCTCTTTTCCTGGTGGATATTTTCAGCCACCGATGCCGGATTTCACATGGGCACACTGGTTACATTAAGAGTTCTCTTTTTGTTTGGTGTTACGACTATATTAACTCTGACCACATCAATGGTCAGCCTCACTGATGGTCTGGAAAGCCTGCTCAGCCCGCTTAAGGCTATCGGTCTGCCTACTCAGGAGCTGGTGATGACCATGGTCATTGCCCTGCGTTTTGTACTGATCCTGGCTGAAGAGCTGGATAAAATCGTCAAGGCCCAGATGGCCCGAGGGGTTGCCTTCGATCGGGGAAATTTTATTCAGAAAACGAAGAAGATTTTTCCTGTTTTTCTGCCGTTATTCATCGGCGCCTTTAAAAGAGCCGAAGAATTAATTATCGCCATGGAAGCCCGGAGCTACACCGGGGGTAGGAACCGGACAAAAATGAAAACCCTGCACATGGGCAGGGTCGATCTTAAAGCAGGCTTGATCATGATTGCCTTTACAGCACTGATCATCTATTTGATCTTAACAACTGTGCCGCCGATTTAAAAGTTTAGGCTTCCTCCCGGCTGAGCGATCCTCTGATTTGCATTCCCCACTTGCCTACTAAAATCTACAGCCAAATGATGTGCCGACAGCAACCGCAGAGCGCACCTGTTCACTTTCCGGATCAACCCTTTTGGTACCGGCAACCGCTTCTTCCAAAGTTGCGGATTGAATGCTGTTTCCCTTAAGACAAACCATCCTGTTAAAGTTTTTTTCATCAACCAGCTCAACCGCTTTGACCCCAAAACGGGTGGCCAA
>JBFYYZ010000064.1:0-3082 GCA_041309745.1 Bacillota bacterium
CCTGTTGATTATTGCTGTGCTGGCGGCTTGTGTCTTACTCCTGCTGGTCAGCTCAAGCCCTGTAGTTGAACTGAAAGCCTACTACCTGACCGCTATGGATACGATGGTTGAATTAAAGTTCGCAGTACCGGAAAGTGTCGGGTCTGAAGCCGTTAAAAGCGCTGTGTTTGCCGAAATAGTGCGCCTTGAGAGGCTGCTCAGCCGCACCGAAACGTTAAGTGATACAAACAGGGTAAACAGCCTGGCCGGTATCAAACCGGTGGCGGTCAGTCCGGATACTTATCGATTGGTTGAACTGGCTTATCAATCCGCGGTCATCAGCAAAGGTGCTTTCGATCCCACTATCGGGCCGTTGATTGACAGCTGGGGTTTTCTGGGGCAAGAGTTCAGAGTTCCGGAAGAGACGGAAATCAAGCAACTTCTGCCGCTGGTCGATTATCAAAACATAAGCTTCGATCAAACTGAATCAACTCTTTATTTACCGGAACAGGGGATGGTTTTGGAACTCGGTGGTCTGGCCAAGGGGTTCATTCTCGATCATGCTGTTGCGCTTTTAAAAAGCTTTGGGGTCACCTCTGCTTTTATCAACGCTGGTGGTGATATTGCCCTCCTGGGCAGCAGACCGGACGGTGAACCCTGGAAACTGGGAATTCGTCATCCCCGTGATCAAAACAAGATCCTGGCTGTTTTACAGGTAACTGATGCTGCCGTAGTTACTTCGGGGGATTATGAGCGCAATTTTAATCATGCCGGGGTTGCTTACCATCATATCCTTGATCCTGAAACAGGAAAACCGGCCCGTGGACTGGCCAGCGTAACGATTCTTGCTGCGACGGCTACCGAGGCAGATGCCCTTTCAACCGCAGTTTTTGTGCTCGGTCCGCTTGACGGACTGACCCTGATTGAAGAGATACCGGGGGTGGAAGGTGTGTTGGTAACCCCGGAGCTGGAGTTGATCGTTTCAAGCGGCTTAGAAGATATAATTGATATTCAATAGAAGGGAGCCGGAGGATGCCGCAAAATACTATAAAGCTTAAGAGTCGCCTCAATCATTTAACGTATTTGGCGGTCCTGATCACTTTTGCCATTGTCATTCATACTGTTGAAGCTGCGCTGCCCGTGCCGATGCCGGTGCCCGGAGTCAGGCTGGGGCTGGCAAACATCATTACCCTTCTTACCCTCATTTTGTTTGGCCTGCGTAGTGGTTTGCTGGTTGCTGTCTTGAGAACTTTCCTGGGCAGTCTTTTTGTGGGGGGACTATTCGGTTTTGGTTTCTGGCTCAGCTTGACAGCCGGAATCACCAGTTGCCTGGCCATGGGCCTGCTGCTGATCCTAAAAAAAAGAGAAATGATCAGCCTGATTTCAGTCAGCGTTATCGGTGCCGCAGTTCATAATCTGACCCAGTTGGCAGTTGCCTCGATAATTATTACGAATTTTTCCCTTTTAAAAGGCTATTATCCACTCTTACTATTGCTTTCTGTTCCGACAGGGATCTTCACCGGCCTGGCGACTCATTACCTGGAAGGAGTGACCGGGCGTATGTTAAAGCAGACCGGGTCAGGACCGCGATGATGAAACTGATCCTTGCCTCAGCTTCTCCGCGCAGAGCTGAACTGCTCAGGCAGGTCGGCATCCCTTTTGACCTTGTCATCCCTGATATTTGTGAGCAGATTAGCGAGCAGTTGGCCCCCGAGGAGCTGGTTTGCATGCTGGCTCGTAAAAAAGCTGAAGCAGCAGTTGAAACCATTGACCAGGGACTGGTTCTGGCAGCGGATACAGTTGTTTATTACCGGGGTCTGATTCTCGGTAAACCGGTTAATGCTGAAGAAGCAGGACGCATGCTGCAGCTGATCAGCGGAGAATGCCATGAAGTAATTACGGCGCTTTATCTGATTGACGCTGCAACCGGTCGGATCGAAAGCGGTATATCAACGACGAAAGTCTGGATGAAAGAGCTCACCCCGCAGGGAATAGCGGCTTATCTGGCGACTGCTGAGCCATATGATAAAGCTGGAGCTTACGGGATCCAGGGCCGGGCAGCACTCTTTATCAGCCGGGTCGAAGGTTGCTATTTTAACGTAGTTGGTCTGCCTCTTAGCTTACTGCAGGAATTGCTGAACAATATGCACTATACAACATGGCTAAATGGAGATGACTTAGGCGATGCAAAATGAACCGGTGATGATCAGAGATTTACCGCTCGAGGAGAGGCCGCGTGAAAAGCTAAAATTATTAGGTGCAGGATCGCTTTCAAACGCTGAGCTGCTGGCGATCTTAATTCGCACTGGCAACCGCAGCGAATCGGCTGTGCAGATTGCCACCAGAATATTAGCCGGCGGCGGGGGATTAAGGAGCCTGCCTGATCTTTCGCTCGAAGATCTGCAGGAAAATAAAGGCATTGGCCCTGACAAGGCGGTAACGATCAAGGCTGCCCTGGAGCTTGGTTGCCGCCTGGCCACTGCACCCCGGGAGGCGTCAGACAGTGTAACCAACCCGCGTCAGGCAGCGGATCTCTTCATGGAAGAGCTTCGCTATAAGAAGAAAGAGTATTTTAAGATACTGTTGCTCAATACTAAAAATCAGGTAATTTCTAAGGAAGAAATATCGGTAGGCAGCCTCAGCGCCTCTATTGTTCATCCCCGCGAGATTTTCAACCTGCCGCTGCGCAAGAGTGCTGCTTCGGTGATCCTTTGTCATAATCATCCCAGCGGCGACCCTTCGCCAAGCCAGGAAGATCTTGAGGTAACCAGGCGCCTCGTTGATGCCGGCAATATTCTCGGGATTACCGTACGCGATCACATCATTATCGGTGATGGCAGTTTCTTCAGCTTTCGGGAAAGAGGACTTATTTAGGCAGGCCTTGTCAGAGCAGGAAATAGATGGTATTATGAAAAAAATATTTCAGGGAGATAAAACGCGATGGTTGATTTAAAGTTAGAGACCATCTTGAATAAAGTCCAGAAACCCGGGCGCTACATTGGTAACGAGTGGAACAGCTGCCTGATAGAACACGATCAGGTCAAGCTGCGCATGGTATTGGCTTTTCCCGACCTCTACGAAGTGGGGATGTCTAACCAGGGGA
>JBFYYZ010000065.1:0-12255 GCA_041309745.1 Bacillota bacterium
CCCTTAGACCAGAAGAATTTGGGCATAGCGCTCATATCTTCGCCGTCGAGGGTACGCATCGGTTTTGGCGGGTTTGATTTCTGGGTAGCCAGAGAAACAAAGATCAGGGTCAGCAGGCTGATTACAGCTGCCGGCACCATCGCGATAAAGATGGCGTCTTCTTCGAAGAAGTCAGTGGCCGGCATAGCCCAGAACCAGAAGAGAAGAGCCCAGGATAAAAGGCCTGTAATGAAAGAACTTACCGCTCCGTAGCTGTTTGCTTTTTTCCAGAAGAAGCCGAGGAAGTAGGCGGCGCTAATCGTAGCCAGCTGGATTCCTCCGGATAGGACAATCAGTTTGTAAACCGTCTCAAAATAGAGGGCGATTATCATCGCCAGCAGGGCGGTAATCGGAACAAAGATCCTGATTACTTTAAGGATTTCCACATTATCAGCGCTCGGCTTGAAATGTCTATAAATGTTATGTCCGACCAGGGTGGAAACAATCAAAACGTTATCCCCTGCGGTACTGACGATTGCCGCTGCCAGAGAAACAATGAAGAGGATGCTGGCCCAGGGCGGCAGGAAATTGTAAGCAGCCCAGGGTAGGGCGTTTTCCATCTGCGTCTCAATATTCGGCACATTGTCCCACAGTCCACTGGTAAAGACGGCGATACCGATTAAAACAGGCATCATGCCGATGGTCAGGTAAAGAACGCCGCTGACTAAAAAGCCGGCCACGGCAGTTTTTTCATCTTTGGCTGCCAGGGCGCGCTGCATTAAAACCTGGCTCGGCGTGTCACCTAAAGATAGGGTGGCCCAGGCCGAGATGTAGAGCAGTACGGCCAGCAGGCCAACATAGCCAAGGTAGCCTCCGTCAGCTTCGCTTTCGATTTTCATCGACCAGGTGGGCAGTTCAGCCCAGTTTACTCCGTTTTCAATCAGGGCACCCAGGCCGCCGACCTGTCCAAGTGCAGCGGGTAGGAGGATGCCCAGGCCGACGATGATCAGGATAAAGCCGATCATGTCAATCCGGGAAAGTGCCCACAAGCCACCGAAGGCGGTGACGATGATAATCGCTATGGTAGCAATGATCACAGCGGTGCTCATGCTAAAGCCGGTGGTCAGATAGACGATAATGCCTAAGGCAACCAGCTGGCCGCCCAGCCAGGCTATCGCCGACAGAATTTGGATGACGGTATAAAGCATGCCGCTTAACTTGCCATAACGGTGGTTAAAGAAATCGGTAACAGTGGTATACTTAGCTTTGCGCATCCGGAAGGCAAAAAAGATACCAATAATGACCATGCAGAGAGCCGGAGCCCAGGGATCGAAGATGATCCCCTGCATACCATAAAGGAGCGCATAACCGGCGGCGCCCATCATTGCCCCGGCACAGATCCAGGTGGCGATAATTGACGGCACCATAAAGATAAAGCTCAACTGGCGTCCGCAGACTACCAGGTCGTCACACTCATGGACCTTACGACTATAAACAAGTCCGAGAATGATAATAACGGCCATGTAAATACCCAGAAAAAGCAGAATCCATGGTGCTGTCGAAAATACTTGCAGAACGCTGTCCTCCATCTGATTCCTTCCTTCCATTTATAAAGTGATTGCGAACGAACTTTGTTCTTAACCTCCGGCAACCCGGGGGTTAACGGTAACTTTGTCGCCTCCTTTAATGGGATGGTTAAGCTCTTTTTTTAAACCGTTAACCTGAACAAACGAAACCGATGAGGTGGGAATCTTAAACCGCTGTAGCAGCTCTGAAACAGTTTGATTATTTTCATCAAAGTCGAACTTAATCAGCTCTGTTCCGTCAGCGTATTTTTTCAGCGGCCCTTTAAGCTGCAAGGTTATCTTCAAGTTCCCACCTCCGGAATTATTTAAAGGTTAAGCGCTTTCTTCTTTTCGGCAGTGATCTTGCCGTTTTCATCCCAGCCGCGCAGCTTGTAATACTCGGAAAGCATTTTCTCGTATTCTTCTTTAGGCAGCGATCGTCCTGCCGTAAAGCCTGTGGTCAGCTTTTCATTGTAAATCCGGGCCGGCAGATAATCATCTTTTCGATCAAATCCTTCACGCTCATTGAAGAGGTGGGCCAGGTTATAGATCCGCTCGCCGGTGGTCTTCAGTTCAGCAGCAGTAAATTCGCGGCCGAGCAGTAGGGTAAGTATTTCTGCCATCCGCTCGGTGCTGATGGCCCAGAAGTCGCACCAGATAGCTGAGAATTTTACCGAGTTGTCGTCCTGCATACCGATTACCAGTTCAGCTTTGCCTTCGCTGGTAAAGGGATCGATATCGCCGAATGCTTCAACCGCAGCCGGCCAGGCCCGCATGTGGCAGGCGCCGCGGTCGGAAGTACCGTAAGCCAGCCCCATCGCCCAGGAACCACGCGGTTCATAGCCCGGAATTTCAAGGCCTTTGATTTCCATGGCAAAATCGCGGCCGCCAAATTTTTCAGCCATTTTTTTGACACCGAGGGCCAGGTCGGCGCCAACACCCTGCCTGGTAGCGATCAGGGTCGGCATGGTGAGATATTTTTCAACTTCGCCGAAGCGGATGCCAAAGTCGTGGATCCCTTTTTCGGTCATTTCCATGGCGAAAGCCACCGTATTGCCGGCTGAAATTGTATCAAGGCAATGATCATCACAGAGTCGGTTAAATTCAATAACTGCTTCCATGTCGCCGATGCCGCAGTTTGAGCCGCAAAGGGCGAGTGTTTCGTATTCCGGACCTTCGACTTCGGTTTTGCCCATCTTAACGTAGTTGCTGCAGGCTAAGGGGCAGGCAAAGCAGGCTTTCTTTGCTTTCAAAACGCTCTTGACTGCATCAGAGTTGATTGCTCTATATTCGTCGAATGTTCCTTCCTGGAAGTTACGGGTCGGTAATATTCCCGTAGACTGCGATAGGTCTACGATCATCGGAGTGCCATCGCTGTAAGCCCACATGTTGTCGTCGGTCATTGTGTCTTCGCGCTTGATCTTGTTCATAGCTGCGGAAAACTTGCGGATGTCTGGTATTTTAATGCCGCCCGTACCTCTGACAGAAATCGCTTTTAAGTTTTTACTGCCCATGACAGCGCCAATTCCGCCGCGACCGGCCTGGCGGTAAAGCTCAGAACTGATACAGGCCATGGTCAGCAGGTTTTCACCAGCCTGACCGATGGCCAGGGTGATGACGTCGCCTAATTCTTCGTAAAGCAGGTGCTCTGTCTCATGAGCGCCCTTGCCCCAGAGCGTGGCGGCGCTGCGTAGCTCAACTTTGTCGTCTTCAATATAAAGATAGACAGGTTTGTCGGCTTTACCTTCGATAATAACGGCATCATATCCGGCAAATTTAAGTTCGGAGGCAAAGTGGCCGCCAATCGAGCAGTCCAAAATTGTTCCAGTGGCCGGCGACTTAGCTGCTATGGCCAGCTTGCCGCTGTTGGGGACTAAAGTACCGGTGATCGGGCCGGTCATTAATATTAACTTGTTGTTTGCCGATAGAGGATCGACTCCTGGTTTAAGTTCTTCATAAAGATACTTGATGCTTAAGCCTTTTCCACCTAAGTACTCGCGAGCCCACTCTTTATTTAAAGGCTCGGTTGTTGATTTGCCGGTTGTCAGGTTAATTCTTAATACTTTATCCATGTAGGCCATTATTTATTCACCTCCTCGAAGGTTAGCGCCGCAGTCGGACACCAGTTGGAGCAGCTCTGGCACTGAACACAGACTCCGACACCTATTGATTTCTTAACGATTACCTGGGGAGGACAGATATCAACGCAGATACCGCAATCAGTGCAAAGCTCGGGTAAAAAAGAAAGACGCCCGTTTTTTTCAATAATGGCATCCTCCGGGCAGGCCTCAACGCAAGCGAGGCAGAGGTCACAGGTCTGTCCTTTGACCATTAAGCCATCACGATTATGAATTGAAGTAATCTTTAAGCGGGCGAGCCGGGGATTAAACTCACCTTCATTCTGAGCGCTGCAGGCCAGGTGGCACAATTTGCAGCCGATACACTTTTCACTATGAAAAGCCAATGCTTTCAAACAAAATCATCTCCTTTCTCTATCTTTTTTAAGGATTAATTGCTACATATTTCCGCCGTAGCCCAAGTAACCTTCGGCAGTCTGCCTAAAAATTCCTGCAAAGGCATTAAATTCTGCACAAACAAAATGATCCCGAAATAATAACTCGCAAAAATTATGCCAATCTAAATGAGAAGGACCTTTAACCACACTTGTAGCGGTCAGCATGTTTACTGATGCGTTTTTTTCCAACCAGCACTTTTCAGCTACTGAAACAGGAGCTTTGTTTCTTCTCGATTATGAGAAATAATATTGGAAACAGCTTCAACAGGGCAGGTGAATGATAATCGGCGCCGAATTGTTCAAGGCAAAGAGTTGTGAATCAACAAAATGAGGTAACTTATATGTCGGGTTTAATGTCTATTCAACCGATGGTACAGGATTTGGCCGAAGCGATCGCCGCTGCTCTGTCGATTGAGGTGGAGATTGTCGATCACGAGCTAACGGTGGTGGCCGGGAGCGGTTTTTATAAAGGTAAAATAGGCCAGAAAGAAGAATTGGGCCTGCTGGAAAGTGATTATCTGTATGCCAGAACCCTGCGAAGCGGACAGTCATTTGTGGTGCACGATCCGGGAAGCGATCTAAAATACGATCCTTCCTCATTAAAAGGCACAACCCCGGAACTGGCCGAGGTTTGCTCGCCGATCATGCTGGGCGACCAGGTGATCGGGGTGATTGGCCTGGTTGCCTTCAACCCGGTGCAAAAAGATAACCTGATGTCAAAACCCGAAGCGGTGCTATCTTTTTTGCAGCACTTAAGTCGTTTTTTAGCGGCAAAGGTTGCCGAGAGCGATGCTGTTGAAAGGCTGACCCGCTTATCGAATGAGCTGACCACCATCCTGGAAACGATTCACGAAGGGGCGCTGGCCATTGATGCCGATGGAGTTGTTACCCACTGCAACACAACGGCTGAGAAACTGTTAAAGTTGCAGCGGGAAAAAATAATTGGCAGAAAGCTGGCAGAATTCTGGGTGGACACTCCCGCACTGGAAGTGTTGCGCACCGGCTCTGAATACATCGAAAAAGAAGAGATTTATCAGGGCAAAGATAAAAACAGGATGCATTTTATCGTATCGGTGCGCCCGATCCCGGGTCATGACAAGACTTATGGCGCAGTGGTTTCTTTCCGGGATATCGCCGAAGCAAGACGCTTAATCTATGATTTAAGCGCTACGGCGATGGATTACACCTTTGACGATATTATCGGCGAGAGTACAGCAATCAGGCAGGTTAAGGAGCAGGCCCTGCGTGTTTCCGGCGGCAACTCGACCGTACTGATTACCGGAGAAAGCGGTACCGGTAAGGAAATATTTGCCCGCGCTATCCACCAGGCCAGCGCCCGGGTTGACGGGCCGTTTATCAGCATTAACTGTGGGGCGATCCCCGAAACACTGTTGGAAAGCGAGCTTTTTGGCTACGAGGGTGGCGCTTTTACCGGGGCCAGAAAGGAAGGCAAGACCGGTAAATTTGAACTGGCCAACGAAGGCACGATATTTTTAGATGAGATTGGAGAAATGCCCCTTCACCTGCAGGTTAAGTTACTGCATGTTTTGCAGAGCCGGGAAGTCGAAAGGGTTGGCGGTAACAATAGAATACCGGTCGATGTTCGGATAATTGCCGCCTCAAACCGCGATTTGGAAAAGATGATGCATGAAGGCAATTTTCGTAAAGATTTATATTTTCGCTTGAGCGTGATTCCGCTGCATATCCCGCCTCTAAAAGAACGCCGGGAAGATATCCCGGCTCTAGTTCAGTGTTGTCTCGATAAATACGGACCGATGTTAAATAAGAGATACAGCACGGTTGAGCCGGAAGCGATGGACTGCTTGCTACAGTACAATTGGCCCGGTAATGTGCGGGAACTGGAGAATGCGGTTGAGTATGCTGTAAATATGGCTTCAGGAGATACGGTCGCTTTAATCAGCCTACCTCCGCGGATCAGGGAGTTACAGACCGCAAAGGGCCAGAAATTCGTGGTGCCCTTAAAGGCGCGGGTTCGCGATTACGAGCGGATTATTTTGCAGGAATACCTTGAGCTTTACGGAAGCTCCTATGATGGTAAAAATACCATTGCCGGAAAGCTCGAAATCAGCAGAGCTACCCTTTATCGCAAGCTGTCCGAACTGGGCTTATCCTGAAAAACAAGGAGAAACTTAAATGAAGCCGTTAGAATGGAATTGGTACATTGAATACACCAGCAATTATCACGGCTATCTCTATGCCATTAAAAAAACCCTTTTCAGTGATGAAACTCCCTTTCAGAGAGTAGACATTGTTGATACTTTTACTTACGGCCGCCTGCTGGTCCTCGACGGAAAAACCCAGTCTGCTGAGTTTGATGAGCATATTTATCATGAAGCGCTGGTTCATCCCGCTGCCATATTACATAAAGCGCCGAAAGAGGTAATGATTATGGGCGGCGGCGAAGGCGCTGTTTTACGTGAACTGTGCCGCTATCCGCAGATTGAGAAGATTGTCATGGTGGATATCGACAGTAAAGTGGTTGAGATGTGCCGCGAGCACCTGCCCGAATGGCACCAGGGCGCCTTTGAAGATGGCCGGGTTGAACTGCTGCACCAGGATGCACGGGCTTACCTGGAAGAGACAGATCGCACGTTTGATATCATCTACAGCGATTTAACCGAGCCGGCGGAAGAAGGTCCCTCCAAGCTTTTGTTCACCAGGGAGTTTTATAAGATGGTTAAAACAAAGCTGAACCCGGGTGGTATTCTGGCTGTACAGGCCGGTGGTTTCAGTCTTGATTATCTTTCGATCCACGCGGCGATCAGGAATACGATGGAGCTGGCCTTTGAATCGGTGCGCTCTTACCATACCTTTATTCCTTCATATGACTGTTCGTGGGGTTACATTATTGCCGGGATTGAACCGGACCAACTTGCGGTCGGTCGGTCGGAGGTTGATCACCGGCTGGAAGGTATCGCCGAACAGCTAAGGTTCTATGACGGCGAAACCCATGAAGGGATGTTTTGCCTTCCCAAAAATATTCGCCATGCCCTGAAGGAAGATCGGACCATTATTGAAGACGGCAAACCGGTCAACTTTTAGATAATAATTTTTCCCCCTCACCCTCACCCTCCAGGGGAGATGGAACTGCGGAGCCTAAGCGGTTTATTAGAAAACCACAAGCTGATCAGAAGAAATAAGAATTCATCTCAAATATGCGAATAAAGTTGAGCAGTTTCTTATTATTTGGATTTTTAACCGTAAACTGCCATAGATGCGAATTGAACTGTTGCTTTAATGAAAACTATGATAACAATTTGGATAAGAGAGCGGCGGCAACCATGGTCAGCCCGGTTAGCTGGTAGATTTGAATAGTTTTGGCATTGGCCTCGACCAGCAGGCCGATGTTGTCGTAATGCGCCCGGGCTACCTTAACGGCCCGGAAAGCAAGGGTTAAACTGATTAACGGCAGCAGCCAGAATAAATTTTTGCTGAAGATCGCCAGAACAGGCATGGCGAGATAGGCCAGACCGAACAGAAGCGCAAAAACCGTGTTTGCTTTCTGCTTGCCCAGGCGTACAACCCCGTTTCTTTTTCCACCTTGCAGATCAGCCTCAAAGTCGGGGTACTGGTTGATCCAGAGCACATTGGCAATCAGCAGGCCCAGTGGCAGAGAGGCAAGGATTACCAGCGGGATGAGGGTGCCGGTTTGCACCAGAAAAGCGCCGCAGGTGATCAGCGGGCCGAAGGTAAAACCGACAGCGAGCTCGCCTAAACCGCGGTAGGAAAACTTAAAAGGTGGCAGGCTGTAAAAGAGGGCGAAAAAAACCCCGGCCAGACCGAACCAGAGAATATTGAAATCACGGAAAAAGATAATTAGCAAACCCAATAAGCAGCCGGTAGCAATGGTAATGACGCCGATCACCAGGTTTTCTTGTAAAGTCAGTTTTCCGTCGATGATTGTTTTTTTGCCCCCGCTGAAGGGGGTGCGCTTTTCGGGGAGAACAAAGCGGTCAACGCCGCTTAGGTAGTCAACATATTCATTGATCGCGTTTTTACCGATTTCGATCAGGTAGATCGCCGCCAGGCCGATTAAAAACCAGGGCCAGCTGAAGCTGCCGCTATAGGAGTAAGCCAGAGCGCCACCTACGGCCATCGGGATGGTTGAAGCAATCCAGATTTTAGGATCGGCTATTTGCCAGAAGCCCTGCCAGAGGCGGGTTTCCCCAAGCCCACTCATCTTAACTTTCTCCTTCAACTGCCTTCGGCGGACCTTCGAGCTCAAAAGCCTGATGAATAGCCCGTACCGCCAGCTCGCCATATTTTTCTTCAATTACGCAGGAGATACGGTATTCTGAAGTACTGATCATTTCAATATTTATATTTTCTGCGGAGAGCGATTTAAACATCTTTGCCGCCACTCCGGGGTTGGTTTTAATGCCGATGCCAACAGCAGAGACTTTAACAATATTGTTGGCGGCCAGAACCTCGGGGGCTCCGATTTCGGCGGCGACTTTTTCAACCAGCTGGGTGGCTTTTTCACGGTCGGTCTTGGCTATGGTGAAGGTGAAGTCAGCTAACCCGTCGATACTGGCATTCTGAATGATCATGTCGACATTAATCGCTGCATCAGCCAGGGGGGACAGAATCCGGTGGGCGATACCCGGCCGGTCGGGGACGCGAATCAGTGATATTTTGGAAACATTGCGCTCGAGAGTAACGCCTTGAATAACAGAATCTTCCATAATGTCCTCCTCGTTTACGATCCAGGTTTGCTTATCGCTGCCGAATGATGATTTAACGACCAGTGGCACGGCATATTTCTGGGCCAGTTCCACGGAGCGCGAATGAAGCACCTTGGCGCCCAAACTGGCCAGCTCCAGCATAACCGAGTATGATATTTTCTCCAGGTGGCGAGCCTTGGGGCAAATGTTCGGATCTGCCGTGTAAACTCCGTCGATATCGGTGTATATTTCACAGCAATCGGCCCCGAGCGCGGCAGCCATGGCTACAGCAGTAGTATCTGATCCGCCGCGGCCAAGGGTGGTAATGTTGCCTTCCTCGCTGATCCCCTGAAATCCGGCGACAACCGGCACAATACCTTCACTGAAAAGCTGCTTCAGTTTTTCAGTTTGCAGATCAAGGATCCTGGCCCTGGTATGAACCGAGTTGGTAATCAGCGGCAGCTGCAGGCCTAAAAGTGAGCTGGCCGGGCAGCCTATGCTATTTAAGGTGATGGCCATCAGGGCGGCGCAGATTTGCTCGCCGGTGGCGACCAGGGCGTCCTGCTCGCGGTCGGAAGGCGTAGGACTTATTTGGGCCGCCATTTCCAGCAGCTGATCGGTCTGTCCGCTCATTGCCGATACCACAACAGCAACGTCATTTCCCTCCCGTTTTCGCGCTGCAATCGATTCTGATACGCGACGGATATGATCGAGGGAGGCTACCGATGTGCCGCCGTATTTCTGAACAATGAGAGCCATAGCGTTCACGCACCTTTATGCAAAAATAATGGTCTTATTTTCTCACAAAGAGTGCGATGACACAAGGTTTTATTTCAATTTAGCCGAGCATTTCAATGAAGGCCTGCAATCTTGTTTCAATGGCTCCGGCCGGTTCAAAGCTGTAGTTGTCATCAATTAGGAGCATCGGCAGGCCTTCTTTTTTAAGGTAGTCGCGTAAATCGGGATAATCGAACTTGTGTGGATCACAGAAAGAGATCACGTAGCCGATTACGCCGTTTGCCTTGTATTCGCGCGCCCGCTCAACCAGGTAATCGAAGCGCTTGCTGCCCGGGCCCCGATCGGTACGGGGGCACTGGAAGTTGACAAAGTAATGTTCGGTCAGGCCGTCGTAAGGGTCAACGCTTTGGGGCACATCTTTCTCCCAGACCCGGAAACCGATGCAGGTATCGTCGGCAACCACAACTGCCCCGGCTTCTTCAATCATGCGGAAGAGAGCTGTATCATCCATGATGCTGCCCCAAACCAGGATTCTCGGTTTAGCCGGTTCCTGAGCCTTGGCTGCTTCAGCTTTGCTCAGGGCTTCTTTGAGTTTTGCCTGGAATGCGGCTGCCGGCAGGGTTCCACCGGCCATCAGCAAGTTGAACATCTCACTGCCGCTGATCCCTGGCTGTTTTTCCTTGCGCAGCTCATAGAGCTTGCGTACTAAAGCCCGATTTTGATTAGAGAGATCGATTTCTACGGCCACTGCCTCGCTAGTCACCACCTGCCCGGTGAATTTTTCAAGGCTTTCCCTGAAAAAATCAAGCTCCCGCCTGTAAAAACGCTGGGCCTGGAGGCTGACCTGGTGGGGCACATTGAAAAGGTAGGAATAAGGCAGCGGGTGGTAATAAGTCCAGATGCCGTAAAGACGCTGGACCATATCGCAGCTGTGGGAAATAACCAGCCCGTCGATAAAGTCATATTCTCCCCTGGCCGCCCGGGCCAGGATATTGCGCACATAGGTGCAGCCATAGGGTTCGGTGTAGGCATCGGCAGCCGAGTTGTCATCGCCGGGCAGTCCTGTGATGCGGAAAGGGATCGCTCCGGCGGCGCTGATGATCTCAGGCGGGGCAAAGCAGCAGAGATAACCGATCACCGGTTTTCCGGTTTCTGCTTTGATGCGGCGGATCGCTTCTTCATTCAGGTTTGTAGCCCGGGGTTTTTTAAGGTTAAGGGTTTTTTCAGCGGCCATTTTATTTTCCACCTTTCTGCGCTTTATCCATCGTTTCAAGAAAGGCATGAAGCCTGGTTTTTATTTGAGCGTCTGACCAGAGGCGCGGGTCGGCCATATCGCTTTCGAAGATCAGCGAAGGGAGGCCGATCTTGGCAAACCGGTTGCGGGTATGAACCTCGCCGAACGATACCGCCCGGCAAGATCTGGTTAGATGCATCACCGCTCCGGTCAGGCTGAAATCGCGGGTTAGCTCTTCCAGCAGGCTGCTGCCGACAAAGCCGCCGAAAACAGCAGGGTTACAGAGCTCAGGCATTGCTTCTGCTCCGAACTCATGCATTTTAAGGGCGCGCTGCCAGGTGCGCCTGACCATCGCTTCCAGCGGATCGCTTAAATCAACCTCAAAGTAGTCGCCCACATTGTAGGTAGATTCATAGGCAAAGACAGCGCCTAGAGATTCTAAGTAATTGAAGATGCCCATATTAAACCAGGGTGGCAGCCCGAACCAGATTAGGCGGTATTTTTCTTCTTCCACTACGCCTATGCCACGCGCAACCCGATCCTTGACCTCTTCGTACATTTCCCGATAAAAGTCGACTGCCTCCTGGTCGCCGACCAGGTACATCTGGGGGATAATGGCATGGAAGTAATCGGTAGAGCCCATCGGCGAGGGAATGGCCTTGCGCAGGGCCAGGGTGTCGCGCCAGTAGGCGAGTGCCTGGTGTGAAAGAGCCATAATCTCGCGTAAAGCATCGATATCCAGATTTTTGCCGGTTTGCTTTTCCAGAAATTCAATCTGCCCGGCCAGATCCTCCCGTAGCAGGGTCAGGTAGTGTTCTTCGATCCGCGGATCGGTGGGGTCAATATCCCAGGGAGGAGCGAGTGGATCGGAGCTGTAGACGGGAACATCAAAGAACCTGGTTGCCACCGACTGGAACCACTTCCAGCGGGGTTCGCAGATAAAGCCTGAGCCGAGCAGCATCGCCGGCGTGCCCATCCCGCCGGGCAGGGGCGATTCTTCCGGGGCTTCGCCCTTCTCCTTGAAAAGTTTGCAGTAACCCATGGTATTAGTGACGTAAGAACATAGTTCCGGTGAATAGCCGTCGCCTTCAGCCACTTCAATAAAACGGGGGGCAACCAGCCGGCTGGCGCACATGGTGCCAAAGTTTTCCGGCCACTCAAAGAGCAGGTCGAAGGCTTTCAGCAGTTCCGGTGGCACTCCGACCATGCACCAGGCCAGCGGCTCATTGCTGAAGCGCCTTTCCATCATCCGCATAAAAAAACGCGGCAGCATCTCTTTCATCTTGGCAGTTGTTTCCAGGTGGCGTTTGGCCCGGCTCATTTCACTGTGGGTCATGGTGGTGCCTCCTTCAGACAGGTAAGTAGTATGCAGCAGTTGCTGCAACTAATTCTGTAAACCCCGTCCAAAGTCCTGCCCCCAGATCCGGAGCTGACTAAAAATCTGTTAATATTGTAATGAGCTTTGAGCCTCAAAAAAATGATTAATATAAATGTCGCAAAATAAGAAATATACTATTATAATCTTTTTTCCCCTTGATT
>JBFYYZ010000066.1:0-15306 GCA_041309745.1 Bacillota bacterium
ATGGTGCACTACGTAATCAACGTAATGGGGATAGGGATAATCATCCTGGCTTTGTCGCTGAGCGTAAAGCATGGATGATGAAATTGCCGTTTGATATTCTTCCTCGCTGATCAGCGACAACCTTAGCATATTGGCGAGTACAAGGCGCATTCTGTTCTCTGCTTCATCAGCATTATCGATTGGGTTGTAAAAGTTAGGCCAGCGGACTGCTCCGGCGATCATGGCTGCTTCGGCTATGTTTAGTTCGCCTACGTTCTTGTTAAAGTAAGTCCGTGCAGCAGCCTCAACTCCATAAGCACCGTTACCGAAATAAATCCGGTTCAAGTAGTACTGCAAAATCTCTTCTTTGGAATAGTTGCGTTCCATTTGGATGGCAAGCCAGATTTCCTGGATCTTTCGTTTATAACTGGTTTCAGTAGTCAGAAAAGCATTTTGGACTAACTGTTGGGTTATTGTGCTGGCACCCTGAACGATTGTTCCTGCCCGGAAATTGGCATAAGCAGCTCTGAAACTGCCGGTTAAGTCAAAACCGAAATGGCGGTAAAACCGCTCATCCTCGATGGCGATAAAGGCATCGACCACGTGCTGGGGAATTTCGTCTAAGGTAACGGCAACTCGGTTTTGCTCATCATGAAGAGCGGTAATTTCCAGCCCATCGCTGTCAAAAAGATAAGATGTTTCAACAGTCTCAAGGCGCTGGGGATCAAGCGGCGGGGCATCGTTAATAAAACTAACTACTACCGCTGCAACGGTAGCAATACCGATCACGGCAACTGCCAGCAGTGTTAGAATCGCAACCTTAATCTTTTTTCGCTTTGTCCAACGTTTGCGTGTTTGTTCGGAACCTGTGGAGCCGGAATTGTTATGATCAAAGGGAATCTTTTTTTCTGCCACTTAAGTCGGGACCTCCTAAAAACATCAAAATTAACCTTTACAATTATAACATAACTGTCCAAAACTGATTTTAACGCATTGGGTATTCTTTTGTCTCTTTTAAATTTACTCTACCTATTTATTATTTGATCATGTAAAATATTAATCAGTAGAAACAAATTTAGAAAATTATGCAGTATCTCCGGAGGAGGATTTTTTAATGCAGAACATCAACCAGACAGCAGTAAGGGCTGAGTCAAACGATCTGGAAACTTTTTTTTATCCCCGTTCGATTGCGGTTATCGGTGCCAGTCAGAATCCCATTAAACCAAACGGCATTCCCCTTTACCTGTTAAGTATGTTTAGCTACAAGGGTGATGTTTACCCGGTTAATCCAAAATATGATCGGGTTGGCGGTCTAAAATGCTATCCCACTGTGATCGATATCGAAGGCCCGGTTGATCTGGCCATTATCGGTGTGGCAGCAGCGCAGGTAATGACAGTACTTAAGGATTGTGCCGCAAAAAAGGTCGGATCAGTAATTATCTTTACCTCCGGTTTTGCTGAAGTTAGCGCTGAAGGACGACAGGTACAGGTTGAGATGCGCAGACTAGCGCAGGAAAGTGGGATGCGTATTCTCGGACCTAACTGCCTGGGAATCCTGAATTACTATAATGGTAATATGGCCAGCTTTTTCTATAACCAGGAGCGAAGCGACCTGGTTCACCCAGAGCTGCTTTCCTTTATTACCCAGAGTGGAGGGTTGGGTGGTATTATATACCAGATGATCATGCAGCTTTCGATCGGTTTTAATTACTTTGTCAGCACCGGCAATGAGGCAGATATTTCCTTTGCCGAAGTATTGAATTATTTAGTAAGCCGCGATGAAGTATCGATTGTTGCCGGATACTTGGAAGGGTTGCAGGGCGACGGGCGCCTCTTTATCGAAGCTTGCAAAAAAGCGCTGGAACAAAAACAACTAATTACGATGTTGAAAGTTGGCCGGACGGCAAGCGGCGCAGCGGCAGCGGCATCGCACACCGGGGCTCTGGTTGGTTCCGACCAGGTCTATGAAGGTGTTTTTAGGCAATTTGGTGTGCCTCGTGCCAATGATGTGGAGCAGATGAATGCCCTGATTGCTCTTTATGCGACCGGGAAACTTCCTGTCGGCAAAAAGATGGCAGTGATCACTATATCTGGTGGCGGTGGAGTGGTTGTGGCTGACAAGTGTCCGGAATTCGGTCTCGAGGTGGTTAAACTTAACAAGAAGACTCAGGACAGCCTGCGTGAATTCTTCCCTGCATTTGGCGCAGTAGCTAACCCGGTTGATCTGACATCGCAGCTCTTTGTTGACCCAACTCTTTTCCAAAGAGCTCTTCGCCTGGTAATGCAGGATCCTGAAATTGATGTAGGAGGTTTTTTCTACAATCTCGAGATGCCTGATCCCGAGGCGGTCAATAAAATTATTGAGGTTTACAATGAAGTTGAGAAACCGCTGGTCATCTTTACCTGGCCTACGGGCCAGGATTATGCGGTGGAAGCAAAAAATAAGCTGGTTAACGCCGGGGTGCCGGTAATAGAGCATATTCCAAGCGGTTTGTGGGCGATTAGCGCTTTGGCGGACTGGGTCAAAGCAACGACGGAAAAAAGATCATATCCTTACTATCAGCCCGGGGCCGAGCGGAAAAAGGCCCAAGAATTTCTTTCAGCAAACAGAAAGGGAAATGCTTTGTCAGAATGGCGTTCGAAGCAGATCCTTGAAGCATACGGCATTCCTGTCACCAGGGAGATCCTGGCCGGCTCCGCGGGCGAGGCAGTGGCAGCGGCGAACCAAATTGGCTACCCTGTAGCGATGAAGATCATGTCTCCCGACCTATTGCACAAGAGCGATATCGGAGGGGTTGTCCTTAATATTGCGGATGCCGCTGCAGTTGAAAAAGCTTACAATCATCTGTTTGATCAGGTTGCAGAAAAGAGGCCCGCTGCGGTAATTGAGGGTGTTCTAGTCCAGGAGATGCTGAAACCGGGAGTTGAAATGATCATCGGAATTAAGCAAGATCCCGTCTTTGGGCCGGCGATTGTTCTGGGACTGGGTGGTATATTTGTGGAGGTATTAAAAGATGTTTCAACCAGGATTGCGCCACTACGTGAAGAAGATGCCAGGGCCATGCTCGCAGAGTTAAAAGGCAAAGCAATATTGGAAGGGGTGCGCGGCAGTTTGCCGAGAGATACCGACGCCCTGGTAGAAATCCTGGTTCAGGTTTCACGGTTGGCCATTGAAATGGAAGACCTGATTCAGGAGATGGATATTAACCCTTTAATTGTCCAGGCTTGCGGAAAAGGAGCCGTAGCGGCTGATGCCCTCTTTGTGCCGGTGGCTCAGTGTCAGAAAGAGCAGGAGCCTGTTGTGTTATAATAGGCAGCAGGTGAAATGGATGGGTTCTATAAAAATAAAGATAGTAGATTACCTGGTTATCATCGTCCTCCTGCTGTGGGGTGTGGCCGGCTTCTGGTTTAACTGGCAGGGAGCCAGCGCTGCGGAATCAAAGTATGCCAGGATTTTTGTCCAGAACCGCCAAGTGGTAGAGCTTTCTCTCCCTCCCGGGGATAAGTTTGACTATATTCTTTCCTTTGGTGAAAGCAATCAGCACACAGCTACAATTGAGATCTATGACGGCAGAATCCGGATGTTGCCGCTTTCTGAAGGTCTATGTCCCCGTGCAGTCTGTTCGCACACAGGCTGGATCGAACATTCTTATGAAAGTATCGTCTGCTTGCCCAACCAGATCGTGATAGTGTTCTCTGATTCATCCCGTCCGGGTGAAGTCGAGGGGATTGATTCAGTAACCTATTAGTTTGATTAAGTAATTAAAGCCTGTAATCGCGGTTTTTACCAGAAAGCAATAGACGCTTTTATCCTTGTTGACAAAGAAAATCTTGGTCTATATAATTACTTTAGTTTTTTTGGGGTGCGGATAAAACATGCAGATCTATTTGCCGGAATTGAAGCAAAAACAGGGAGAAGCTGTCGACTTTAGTTTCGAGGAAGATCTTTCATCCTTATTTTCTGATTTTCCGGATGGAGGAACTTTTAAGCTTACCATGTCTGCTTCTTTAAACGATGATAAACTGGTGGTTAACGGTACCCTGGAAGTTTCAACCACTGCAACCTGCTCCCGTTGCCTCGAAAATTATAATCAGTGCTTTACAACTGATTTTACCGAGTTTTTTACGGTTTTGAAGAATGCACCAGTTGAAAGCAACAGGCAGAGCGAAGCGTTGGAAACTGCCAACGTGCTAACCGTATCAGGCGATTATCTATACCTGGACGAGTATATCCGGCAGTTGATCATTTTAGGCCAGGAGTATAACCCGATCTGTGCCTCTGATTGCAAAGGATTATGCGCCGGCTGCGGGGAAGATCTGAACAAATCCAACTGCCGCTGTAGCAGTGAAAAGGAAATTATTGATTTGAGATTATTGAAGTTAAAAGAGTTGACTCAGGAAAGATAGTCTAAGAAGGAGGCGTTACAGTGGCTGTTCCCAAGCGAAGAACCTCAAAATCGAAGCGTGATATGAGACGTGCTCAGAGTAAACTCACGGTTCCCCGACTGGTACCCTGCCCACAATGTCATGAACTGAAACCCACCCATCGGGTTTGTTTGAATTGTGGCTATTACAAAGATCGGGAAGTGCTGAAAGTGAATAAGTAAATAGCGATGATACGCCCCACTATTATAAAATAGCAAGGGGCGTATTATTTTTTACCCGATTTAGACAGGAGAAGTGATCTGATTGGTTAAAGTGGCGATCGATGCCATGGGCGGGGATAATGCCCCCGGAGAGATTATTAAAGGCGCAATTCTTGCGCTTTCTTCATTAAAAGACCTTTACCTGGTTCTGGTTGGCTGCAAAGATGAAATTGAAGCCTGCCTGGCTGAGTTGAACTTTAGCCATCCACGTCTGGAAATCAGGCATGCCGAAGAAACAATTTGCAGTGACGATGATCCCGGTTTTTCAATTCGTCGTAAAAAGAATTCATCCATGGTGGTAGCTATGCAAATGGTTCGCACTGGTGAGGCCGATGCAATAATCAGCGCCGGCAGTACCGGTGCGCTGATGGCAGCAGGCCTTTTATTTTTAGGCAGGATGGGCCGCATCAGCAGACCAGCCCTGCTGACCCCGATGCCCAGTTTCAGTGGCCGCCCGGTGCTCTACCTCGATGTCGGGGCCAACATGGATGCCCGTCCGATGCAGCTTTTGCAATATGCTTTCATGGGCAGGATTTATGCCCAGAAGGTTCTCGGGATTAACGAACCGCGCATAGCGCTACTTAATGTCGGAGTGGAAGCTAATAAAGGTAACAGTCAGGTGAAAAAAGCATATGCCCTTTTCAGCGAAAACCTCCCCGGTTTTTGCGGGAATATTGAGGGCACTGAAGCTTATTTTAACGCTGCAGATATTGTTGTCTGCGATGGTTTTGTTGGTAATATCTTCCTTAAAACTTCTGAAGGCCTTTCGAAAGCGATCTTAAGTTACTTCAGAAAAGAGATTGTAACCAGCATCCGCTATAAAGCCGGGGCCTTTCTTCTGCAACCTGTCTTTATGGGTTTAAAAGAACAGGTTGATGCTTCCGGGTACGGTGGAGCGCCGCTTTTAGGAGTCAAGGGTCTGCTGGTAAAATGCCACGGATCTTCAAAAGCGAGGGCCATTGAACAGGCTATTTACAAACAGGTCTATCCTTTCATCAAAAACGGTGTTATTAAGCATTTTGAAACAGCGCTGGAGCTTTTACCCCTTGAAAGCAGAGAAGAGATCGAATAAATAAGTCAGACTTTACTTTTCTTATTGTGCTATTGATCATTTAAGCTTTATTGATATACTAAATTAAAACAATTCAGGTTTCATCGTTACTGGATTGGCTGGATCATTAATATATTTTATGGTGGGATAAGTACTTCAGAGAGGAGGTGACCAGGTGAGCGTTGAATCAAAGGTAAAAGGCATAATAGCTGCTCAGCTTGAAGTGGCAGTTGATAAGTTAACCATGGAAACATCATTTGAAGATATTGATGCTGATTCACTGGATATAGTCGAACTGGTGATGGCTCTTGAGGAGGATTTTGATCTCGAGATATCCGATCAGGAAATCGAAAGTATTAAGACGGTCGGTGATGTAATCAAATATATTGAATCAAAAGTATAGTATTTGGTGGTAAGAGGTAAATAATGGAATGGCCGGAAATAATTAATAAACTACTAAATGATTTGGGTTGGAAAGCCGGAAACTTTAGCTATTATGAACAGGCGCTGACCCACAGCTCTTTTGCTCATGAAAGAGGACGAAGGCGGCTTCATAATGAACGGCTTGAATTTTTGGGTGATGCTGTTTTGGAAGTGATTATCAGTGATTATCTCTACCAGAAATATCCGCAGTTATCTGAAGGAAAGCTGACCAAGCTCAGAGCCGATCTGGTCTGTGAGGCTTCACTGGCCAGGATCGCCTATGGCCTGAACCTGGGTCAGTATATGCGCCTCGGTAAGGGTGAAATAGTTGGGGGCGGGGCGAGCCGCCCGTCACTACTGGCTGATACTATAGAAGCGCTAATCGGAGCCCATTATTTGGATCGAAACTTTGAAGTATGCCGCGAGAAGGTTCTTGAACTTTTTTCCCCCATCTTACAAGAACTTCAGGAAGGTGATTTGCGCCGGGATTTCAAAACATTGCTTCAGGAGTTTACTCAGGCGCGTTATGCAGTGACTCCCAGCTACAGGATTGTACGGGAGAGCGGACCTGACCACGAAAAAACTTTTTCAGCTGAGGTGATGCTTGCTGCGGATATTGTCGGGGCAGGAGAAGGTCGCAGCAAAAAGGAGGCGGAACAGGCGGCAGCAAAAGAAGCCTGGAATAATTTAACATCTTAAGCTGGGCACCCTGCTGTTACATAATTGATGGGAGGAGCAGTGATTAAAGTATTATGGAAACCTTAAAGGTATCGGCTCATTCCAAGACTAAAGCGCTGGCTGGGGCACTGGCAGCGGTTATCAGGACTGACGGCGCGGTGGAGCTGCAGGCAATCGGAGCAGGGGCTGTTAATCAGGCCATCAAGGCCATTGCCGTTGCCCGGGGCTATGTTGCACCCAACGGCATTAACCTGGTTGTTATTCCATCATTTGTTGAAATTTCCATTGATAATGAAGAGCGAACAGCGATTAAATTTACAGTAGAACCAAGATGAAACCAAGATTTAGTGGGACAGGGGCAGCAGTTTCTGGCCCCTTTTTTACTACTAAAAAAGCTGTCTTAATTAGCAGCATCGATCATCAAAGCAAATGGCAAGGAGCATGAGCTATTGTATTTAAAAAGAATGGAACTATTCGGGTTTAAGTCTTTTGCCGACAAGTCTGAACTAGGGCTAACCCCCGGTATAGCTGCTGTAATCGGTCCCAATGGTTGCGGAAAAAGTAATCTCGTGGATGCTGTTCGTTGGGCTTTAGGTGAGCAAAGTGTTAAATCACTGAGGGGCACCAAAATGGAAGAGATTATTTTTTCAGGAAGCGATAGCCGAAAAGCGCTTAATTTTGCCGAGGTTTCGCTTACCTTTGAAGGCGCAGGCCCATTTTTGCATCTTGATTATGATGAAATAACGATTACCAGGCGTCTTTTCCGTAATGGCGACAGTGAATACTTCATCAATAAATCGCCATGCCGCCTAAAGGATATTACAGAAATGTTTTTGGATACAGGCCTGGGCAAAGATCTCTACTCAGTGATTGGCCAGGGTCGGGTTGATGAGATCATCAATAGCCGCCCTGAAGAGCGTCGGGAACTTTTTGAAGAAGCGGCCGGAATATTGAAGTACAAGCTGCGCAAAAAGGAAGCGAGGCGCAGGCTTGATGAGACAAGAGATAACCTAATCCGGGTGCAGGACCTGATCTATGAGCTGGAGTCCCAGGTTGAACCGCTGCAGGAACAGGCTGAAATTACTAAACAATACCGCTTACTGCAACAGCAGATAGAAGCGGAAGAAAAAAAGCTGCTTTCTTTTCAGCTACGCAAAACAAAGGACGATCTTGCCAAAGTAAACAGGCAGCTTCAGTCGGTTAACGATGCCCTGCTCACTATAGCAGCCCAGGAAGGGCAACAGGAAAAAGAACGGCAGGACTTGAAAAATAACCTTCTTGATCAGCAAAAAGCGAGAAAAGAAGAAGAACAGAACTACAATCAACTGGTGCGTACCCATGAACATTTAGAGTCTGAATTAAAACTGCTGGCCGAAAGAGAAAACCATATTAAAAGCCAGCTTGAGCAAAATAAACGCAGGATTATTCAGCTTGAGCAGATGGTGATCGAGTTTCAGACGCAGAAGGAAAAGACCGGGCAGGATCTGGTTCAGAAGAAAGAGGAACTTGATCAGTTAAATACCGTTTTGGAGCAAAGCAGAGCAGCACTAACCCTTCATGAACAGAGTCAGTTAGCTCAGGAAGCGGAAAAAATGCAAGAGGAGATTTACAAGGCCGGGGCTAGAAAAGATGCGGCAGAGATTGCCTTTAATGAAAGCAGAAAACGACTGGAAAAAATTTCTGGCCAGAAAAAAGATCTTGATCAGGAGAACCAGTCGCTTTTTAGTAAGCTTCATACTTGTGCGTCGAATCGCGAGGAGTTTGAAGCGAAAAACAACTCTTTGTTAAGTGCTCTGAAGATAGCGCAGAAGCAGCAACAGACCGAGGCGGAAAAAGAAGAACACTGCAAGTTTGACTTAGACCGGGGTCTTGCTGCTGTCAATAAATTAAAAGAAAACCTGCAGGGTGTAAAAAGCCGCCTACAACTGCTGGAAGAACAGGACTCTGCTCTTACCGGCTATTACCGTGGAGTTAGAGAAGTACTGCAGGCCCGCACCGTTTTACCAGGTATCGTCGGTACTATCGCTGATTTGATCAAAGTCGAAAGTTCATATATTCAAGCAGTTGAAACGGCACTCGGTGGTGGTTTACAGTTTCTGGTAGCTGAGTCTGAAAAAGCGGTGCAGGATGCAATCCGGTTTTTAAAGGAACGCAACCGGGGCTGGGCCACTTTTTTACCGCTCGATATTCTGCATCAGGCTGCAGATCCCCTCGAACGCTATCCCGGTTGGCGCAATTTAAGTGGGGTTATTGGTAAGGCGTCTGAGTTGGTTTCAGCAGACCAGGCTTACCGTAAAGCAATTGACTACCTCCTTTCTCCGGTAATGGTCTGCCGCGTGCTGGATGATGCTTTAAATGCTGCCCGTTTTGTAAAACACAGTTGTCGAATTGTTACCCTCGAAGGAGAAATGATCAACCCCGGCGGGGTTATCCGGGGCGGCAGCCTGCCAAGCCGCAATGCCGGCATGCCTCTCGGCAGACGCAGGGAAATAGAGGAGTTAAATGAAAAAAAGACGGCCTACCTTAAACAACTGGCGGCAGTTGAAAAAGATTTAGATGAACTCAAGCGGGGCTTAATCGAACAGCAAAAGCTTGTTGCCTCTAAAACAGGCGAGATCCAGGAAGTAACAGATCAGCAACGTTTTTTGCTCAAAGATCTTGAAAAGTTACAGCTGGAGGAGAGCAGTCTGCAACAAAGGTTTGATGCCAATAGCGCAATGCTTAAATCGATTGAAGAGGAAGAGACTGAAATAGATTTACGGCAGAAAGATTTGCAAACTGAAATAGAAACTTGCCTGGCAGAGGTCAAAACTAAGGATCACAACCTGGCAGCGATCAAAGAAGATTATCGTCAGTACTTGGTCCGCAAGGAAGAGTTTGAAAAACGGGTGACTGATCTGCTGGTCCGGATCAGCTCCTGCCGGGAACAACATGAATCTTTAGCAGCAAAGATCGCTGAAATTGATGTAAACAGTACTAAGCCGGTAGTGGAGAAATCAGAGATCGAGATCGATCGTGAAAAACACCAGCGAGAACTTGCCGAAAATGAAGCAAAAAAACTTGAGATCAATATTGAAATAGAAGCATTGAACGACAAAAAAGCCGCATCAATGATTGATCTGGATCGTAAAAACAGCCTGGTCAGCAAACTGGAAGCTGAGCTAATAGAGCTTGAAGAAGAAGGCCGCCTTCGACAGGGCAGGATCAACAGACAGGAAAAAAGGGAAAGACAGCTTTCATTGGAACAGGCCAGAATGGAGACGGAGGTTAGCTACCAGGAATTGCATTTCAGAGAGCTTTTCCAGACGCTGGAGCTGGTTGATACCGAAACTGATTTCGATCCGGAAGGCTGCAAGCAGATCGTCGATAATTTACGTGAAGATGCAGAAGCCTTGGGTGAAGTTAACCTGGGAGCCATCGAAGAGTTGACCCGCTTGCAGGATCGGATAAATTTTTTATCTGAGCAGAAAGAAGATCTGCATAAAGGCGAAAACTCTTTGAAAAAAGTTTTAGCGGAGATCGATCAGCGGATGGAATTTTACTTTAAAGAAGCTTTTGAGCAGATTAACGAAAACTTCAAGCAGACATACAGCGAGCTCTTTGAAGGGGGGCAGGTCTTACTTAAGCTGACCGACCAGGAAAGTATACTGGAGGCGGGTGTAGAAATCACTGCTCAGCCGCCGGGCAAGAGACTGCAGAATATTTCGCTCCTTTCGGCCGGTGAAAAAGTGCTTACTGCCATTGCCCTAGTTTTTGCTATCCTGCGCTATAAACCGGCACCGTTTTACCTGCTTGATGAAGTTGAATCAACACTCGATGATGCCAATTTGGCCCGTTTCACCAAGTTTTTAAAGCAGAATGCCAGGCGGGCACAGTTCATTATGATTACCCACCGGCGAAGAACGATGGAGGAGGCAGGCGTGCTCTATGGGGTAACGATGCCTGAGCCGGGAGTGTCAAAACTGGTGTCTCTTAAGCTGGAAGAATGCCTGTTTGGCGGGGAGAAGATCTCGAAATGAGCAAAATAGAGAAATTTAGAAGCAGTCTGGCTCGCAGCAGGAGTGGTTTTCTGGATCGCCTCAACCACCTGATCCGGGGAGGCGAGCTTGATGCCGATTTTTATGAACAGTTGGAAGAGATCCTGATCTCCGGTGATGTAGGGGTGGAAACTACCCTTAAACTGGTTGAAGAACTAAAAGAAGAAGCCACCACCCAGAAAGTGACTGACCGGGAAACATTTCGGTCACTAATGGCGCAAAAAATCAGCTCCCTTCTTGCTGCCCCTGCCGGGCGGGCTGAACCCGCTACACCGCCGCTGTTCATTTTGCTAGTCGGTGTTAACGGTTCGGGAAAAACCACATCTGCAGCGAAACTGGCCCATTTCTATAAAGATCTGGGCAAGAAAGTGATGCTGGTGGCCGGGGATACATTTCGGGCGGCGGCTATAGAGCAGCTGGAGATCTGGTCAGAGCGGGCGGGTGTTGAACTGATCCGCCAGCATTCTGGCTCTGATCCATCAGCACTGTTCTTTGATGCAATCACTGCGGCAAAAGCGCGCGGCATCGAGGTGGTAATTGGCGATACTGCCGGGCGTCTGCACAATAAATATAATCTGATGGAAGAATTGAACAAGATCTATCGCGTAATCGGTCGTAATTTGACTGGAGCACCCCACCAGGTGATACTTGTTGTCGATGCCACTACCGGCCAGAATGCCGTGGCCCAGGCCAAAAGCTTCAACGAGGCTTTGCCTTTAAGTGGACTGATCCTCACTAAACTTGATGGCACTGCCCGCGGCGGAATAGTTTTGGCGATTAGGGATCTGCTTGATCTGCCGGTTTTGTATATTGGCACCGGCGAGCAGATCGAAGATTTTGCCCCCTTTGATGCTGAAGCTTTTACCGCGGCCCTGCTTGAGTAGCGGTTTCAATGGATAAGGAAGGCCGGCTATACGTTAGTCGGCCTTAAATGTTCATAAATGATTCTGAAGTTTTACTGTCTTAAAGCTTACAGGGTTATTTCTTAACAACGTAGGTTTTTGCCAGGCGGTCGCCGAGGCGCTGTTTAGCCGGTGAGGTCCAGATAAAGATCGCGCCTAGCAGATAAGCGAAAAGACCATCGATAATCCGCAGCAAGTTACGGACCAAAGCCGCAGTAAGTGTAACCGGAGACCCATCTTCCATGGTGACCCGCATACCCAAAACTAACTTGCCCAAAGTACCACCGAGATAAGTTTCAAGCAGCCAGTAATAAAGAAAACCGATAATGAATAATACAAATGCGGGGGCACCCTCAAGCTCAAAACCTGCCGAACTAGTTCCTCCGGTAACTGCAGCTATCAGGTAGCCGATGATCCCTAAGATGATGCCGTCAATAATTACTGCCACAAAACGCAAACCGACTCCGACATTCTTTTCGTAACCCAAAGCTTCGCCGTTTGCCATCTCAAGAAACCTCCTTTACATTATATAATAGGATGAAACAACTTCTGCCCGATATTACTACAAAATGTCACTGGATGCAAGATGCCGTGAATATCTATTGAAAAGAAATAAACATGAAAAGATATTAATGAGAAGAAAAAAATGAAAAGATAAAAAATTTGCATTGGCAATTTCTTTCTGCTATACTTCGTCTGTTAAGTAATATGCCTTTACAGGAGTAACTATGCTGGACCAGTTAAACCGCATCAATCTGCTGTTCGATATTTATGCCCCTTTGCTGACTGATCGCCAGCAGGAGGCCCTTCAGCTGTATTTCAGCGATAATTTTTCTCTCGCTGAAATAGCTGCCGAATACATGGTTAGCAGGCAGGCGGTTCACGACCTGATCCACCGTTCACTTGATGCGCTGGAGAGGTTTGAAAATAAGCTGGGGCTCTATCGTCTCTTTAACGAGCAGCAGGATTTACTGTCCGAAGCGGAAGAGATCGTCAACGCTGGTCAGATCGACAATCTGCAACATGACCGGTTAAAAGAGATCATTGCTGCATTAAAAAGCGGAAACGAACAGTAGGAGTGAATTAAACCGATGTTTTCCGGTTTAACCGAAAAGTTACAGCATACTTTAAAGAAACTGAGGGGTAAAGGCAAGCTCAGCGAAAAAGATGTCGATGCAGCCATGCGCGAAATCAGGCTGGCCCTGTTGGAAGCCGATGTTAACTTTAAGGTGGTCAAAGACTTTGTCGCGGCAATCAGGGAGCGGGCTGTCGGTCACGAAGTGATGGAGAGCCTCACGCCCGGTCAGCAGGTAGTAAAAATTGTCAATGAAGAGCTGACCAGATTAATGGGCGAAAAGCCCAGCGGCCTTATTGCTGCGAAGAAAGCTCCGCAGGTGATTATGCTGACCGGCCTGCAAGGTTCCGGTAAGACAACGACTGCTGCTAAACTGGCTGTTCTTTTGCAGCGCAGCGGTAAAAAGCCGCTTTTGGTTGCGGCCGATATCTACAGACCGGGGGCAGTCAAACAGCTTGAAGTATTGAGTGAAAAGATCGGTGCTGCCTTTTACAGTGATCCTGATCATAAACCGGATCAGATTTGTCGCGCAGCAGTCGCCCGGGCAGACAGGGAAGGTTTCGATCCGGTGATTCTTGATACGGCGGGCCGGCTGCATATTGACCAGCAGATGATGGACGAACTGGTTGCCGTAAAAAAATCGGCTGCTCCTGCTGAAGTGCTACTGGTTGTCGATGCCATGACCGGTCAGGATGCTGTTAACGCTGCTACCGCGTTTAATGAAGCAGTCGGGATCAGTGGCATCATTCTCACTAAGCTTGATGGTGACACCCGCGGTGGGGCGGCTCTTTCGGTCAGAGCGGTAACCGGATGCCCGATTAAATTTATCGGGGTAGGCGAAAAAACAGAGCAACTGGAACCATTTTATCCCGACCGAATGGCATCGCGGATCTTAGGCATGGGTGACATGCTATCGCTGATCGAAAAAGCAGAAGCGGCAGTAGATCAAAACAAGGCGAGGGAGCTTGAGCAAAAACTGATCAAGCAGCAGTTTACCCTCGATGATTTTAAAGACCAACTTGTGCAGCTGCGCAGTATTGGTTCTCTGGAAGATATTCTGAATATGCTTCCTGAAGGAGCCGGTATTCCGAAAGAGATGCGCCAGATGTCTCTAAACGAGGGTAATCTAAAAAGTATCGAAGCGATAATCGGTTCCATGACCAAAAAGGAAAAGGTCGATCCATCAATTATCAATAGCAGCCGTCGGCGGCGGATCGCGATCGGTAGTGGAACCTCTGTGCAGGAGGTTAATCGGCTGCTTAACCAGTTTGGGCAGATGCAGAAGATGTTTAAGCAGATGGGTTCTCTGGAGCAAAAAGGACAGTTTAAAAAGCTGAAAAAAAAGATGAAAAAAGGATTTCCCTTTTAAGGTTAACATAGAGATCAACTTATGAAGCGGAGGTGAAACAATGTCAGTAAGAATCAGGTTAAAGAGGATGGGAGCAAAAAAGAAACCTTTTTACCGCATCGTGGTGGCAGATTCCCGTTACCCGCGGGATGGACGCTTTATTGAAGAAATTGGCTATTACAATCCCACCACCAAACCGACTACTTTTGAGGTCGACGCCGAGAAGGTTCGGCAGTGGGTAGCCAAGGGAGCAAAACCTTCAGATACAGTAAAAATGTTGCTTGAAAAAGCCGGTTTGAGCTAGTAGCGCTGCAGGGAGGTTGGTATTGATGAAAATGCTGCTGGAACATATTGCCAGGGCCTTGGTCGACTATCCCGAACAGGTAAGCGTCAACCAGGTTGACAGTGAAAGAATGATTGTCCTGGAGCTTAAAGTCGCTTCTGAGGATATGGGCAAGGTAATCGGCAAGCAGGGTAGGATCGCAAAAGCGATTAGGGCCGTTGTCAGCGCCGCGGCGGTAAAAGAGAATAAACGGGTTGTTGTTGAAATTGTCCAGTGAAGAAAAAAGCGCCATAATTGGTATGGTTTTGTCACCACACGGTATCGGCGGACTGGTTAAAGTTTTTCCGTACACCGATTTCCCGGAACGAATCACCGATCTGGATTGGGTGGTTTTGCAGAACAGCCTGGGGCAGACGGAGATGCTGATTGAAACAGCATCTGTTTATGGCCGTTTCTGGCTGGTTAAGTTTAAAGGTATTAACAACCGGGAGCAAGCGGTAACCCTAAGGGAGAGTCTTTTAACCATTCCCCTGGAACAAAGGGTTGCTTTGCCAGAGGGTAGCTACTACCATGATCAACTGGTTGGACTCAAGGTTTGCGATCCCGGAGGTCAGTTGATCGGCAAGGTGGTTGATCTCCATACAACCGGGGGGCACGATCTGCTGATCGTTGAAAAAGAGGGCGAAGCGGCAAAGCAATTCATGATTCCTGCCGTTAAAAAATTTATCAGGAAGGTTGATCGGAAGGCAGGAAAGATAGTTGCCGAACTGCCGGAAGGCCTACTCGACCTCTAAAGGAGTAACTGGGCGATGGTTATCGATTTAATAACAATCTTTCCCGGTATTCTAGATGGCCCTTTTAGGGAAAGCATGATTAAAAGAGCC
>JBFYYZ010000067.1:0-4076 GCA_041309745.1 Bacillota bacterium
CACGCAGGGCGTCGCAAAATTTTTTAGCCTGCCCTGCTGCTCAGCAGATTTATTTTCTACATGAAATCCTGGCATACTAATTAAATATTATCTTTCACAAAAAGGTCGACCGCGACACTGAACTGTTCAACAAGTTCTTCGTAAACGGGCAGATTAAACTCACCCGACCATTCGTCCATAAAAATCTTTTTAAATTCGATCGCAAAGACCGCCAGCCGATCCTGGTGCAGGGCAGAAAGGCGCCTCGCCAGGTAGCCGCCTTTAAACACTTCATTTTCCGCTACTGTAATCGCGCGTCCCTTAACTTTAATCTTTTTAAGCTTCCGCAGAAAATCATCGATGGACTTCCGAAAAATATCGTTGTTAATCGCATCAGTGCCCAGGTTGATCACCGGCTTCGCATTCTCATACCAGGGTCCTCTTTGCTCGCGCTGGTAGCAGTATGAGTGCAGGTCAAAAATATAGACCCGGCCGTCGCCACCCTTGCCGCCTGCCTGCTTTACTAAATAGGCGCTAACTAAATCCATCAACAGTTGAAACTCCTGGTACTTGGTTAACGATGCGGCAATTTCTTCTTCAGTCAGCGGGCTGTTCCAGACTGTCAAACCCCAGGCCATCTCCGGGGTCTGCGGTATGGCCTTTTCTGCAGAGCGGTTAACATCATATTCAAAACGCGAATCCAGCGCCACAACCTGGATCGGTAGCTTCCCGATAAACAGGTCCGTCCCCGGATCCTCTTCCCGGTAGCGGTCCTCGAGGCTGACATAGAGTTTATCTTTCAGATCCTCGCGAATCCTGCTGCCGGCGTGAATGGCAATTCCGGCATAACTGGCCGGTTCCCTGAATACAAAGCGGGCTGAACCAAGTTCAGTTGTTCCCGAGAAAGGTAGGTCTTCCTGCTGCAGCTTTTTCTTGATTTCATCGAGCGTGTACTGTTTCATCTTTTATCGAATGTCCTTTCCGGCCTTGCAACAGGCTCGCTTATTCCAGATCTTTCTTCCTGACCACACTCATCGTTGGCACAATACCACCGCCAGCGCTGACATTGATGATCGATTTGTCAGATACCCGTGAGATCGTGCCCCCGTATTTGCCATTAAAAGCAAAAGGGTTGATATTGACCTTTTTAAGCTTCAGGTTTACTTTCTGATCAATCTCCGGGAATATTTCCTGGGGAATATTAACATACTCCTGCACTACCCATTCTTCTGAAACAATGTGTTTATCGACAACCGCATTCCAGGTCTGCTGGTCGGTCTCACAACCCAGGAAAACGTCTTTTCCGCCGTAGGAAGATGCTGCCTTAACCACCAGCTTATCCTTGTTATCGATTACAAAGCGGTGTAAATCCACTAAATAGCCGTTATAGGTTGCCTTAACATCGGCCAAAACCCTGGTCCAGGGGATCGTCTTGCGAATAACCTCCAGCTCTTCGCGATTGTAAATGTGATGGAAACGCTGGTCGGTAAGCAGGTCCAGGATCTTTTTATTACCGACAATAAAAGAGCGAAAGGGGTTGCACATGCAAGCCAGATGCTTTTTAGCCCCGTTAACGAAATCCTGAACCTGGTCAAACTTCTCGATCAACTCTCTGGTAATCACCCGGCGGTAGATCAGGTCAACTTTTTCGCCGTCTGCCACCATGCTGTCACCGTCTATGCTAAACCGCTGGGGGCTGGTAATAATCGTTTTTAGGCCCTTTGACTCGAAAAACTCCTGCAACAGGACAAACTCGTCGGCTGTTGGCAGTTCGTCCCAGTCAACAATCGCAATCGTCGGCTTTTCCGGAAAATGGGGATGTGACAGGCGAAACTCTTTATAGCAGCTTCGCAGTGCCTGAAATAGCAGCTCCTGGCGGTTGATATATTCAAGCTTCCACTGATCTAAGAAGGAATAGCTGTTCATAATTTCCCTGAAGCCCTCTTCCAGCACATCCGAGAAGGCGGTTCCGGCAGGGGAGTCACAGTTAAACTCGAGAAACTTAATCTCGTAATCATTCATAAAGGCATCAAGCCTGGAGATCACCAGGGCAAAGCTGTAGTGCGGCTCAATCCGGAACAGCTCTTCCTCTGTCTCGCTGAAGCGCATGATCGAGCGCACCTTTTCATCCTCAAGGTAGAGCTTAATCAGCTTGTTCAGGGCGCTGCTGATTTTTTCCACCGTGTGCTGCAGGATCCGGTTCTGTTTTGGCGAGATAAAATTCGGCTTTAAAAGGGTCGGCATCGGCTCCCCGCTAAAGGTGCAGTGCCTCCTGATTAAAAACTGATTCAGCTTTTTAAACTGGGCCGGAGCGTCACTGTTATCCCTTGAAAGCTCAACCAGCATTGATAAATTCAGGTTAGCCATTTGATCGATCATCGCACTATCTTCCCTTCTGCCTGTTGGATCAGCGGGGCGGCATTTTTTTAATGAGCAATCATAGCATGACTGAATTATGCTGTCAATTTAGCTATAATTTATGCCGATCTGCTATCATTAGCCGAAAAAAACAAGCTGTTGTGTTTTAAAACACAACAGCTTATGTGCTGTATGACTATTTTTTTTCGTCCAGAATCAGCCTACCCTTATTGGTAGGGCAACAACCCTGGCAAAGTTAGCGTTAACGGGTTTACTTCTCTGCTTTCAGCTTGTAGACGCCACCTTCAATCCGCAGCGCTTTACCTTCGTAAATTGCAGTTGTAACTTTCTCGCGGGCAGAAACCAGGATCCTTTGTAAGGTACTCTGGGCAACGCCCATGCGGGCAGCACAATCATGCTGCTCAAGTTTCTCAATATCTTTCAGACGCATTGCTTCAAATTCATCAATCGTCAAAATCACATCTTTAAGTTGCGCCTTCGGAATACCATGTGGCTTGAAGTAATCGTACCGCGGCATTTTGCTCACTATTCGCGGTTTTTGTGGTCTCGGCATTTTTATGCACCTCATGTCAGCTAGATTTATATGCCTTACGACACCCATATTAGCAAATTTAATATAGAATTGCAACTAGATTAATAGATTTAATGGAAAAAATATTTATTTCACTTTATCCTTTCTCTGCTAACTTGTTTGCCTTTCTTGTCGTTAATAATTCATCATATTAGCAGGCAAATCAAACCAGCTGAAGCCAATGGCAATTTCCGTAGCAGCAATAATTAAAAATAGCACCAGGCTGACATACAGAGGCCAGCTCGGCCAACCGGCCGGCAGCCAGGCTTTACGGTTTTCCAGCAGTGGCGCCTGATCGCTATTTTTTTGCAGCATCCTGAGCCCAATGATCACCCCAACTAAACCCACCACCAGGAAAGGCCCAAGCACAATATAGGTCTGCAGCTCAAAGCGGGCCGGTGTTGCATCAATGCTGCCGGCCCAGAACAGGTAAGTAGCGGCATAAAAGTTATTTAACATGTGGTAAAGAATCCCGCCCCAGAGCGAGCCGGTTTTGATCACAATTACCGCCATAATCACACCTAGGCTGAAGGTGCTGAGCAGGCTGAGCAGAGAGCCATGCAGCAGGGCAAAGAGCAGGGAACTGAAAATAATCGCGGGAACCAGGCCATGCTGTTCAAAAGACGGCATGATCGTGCCCCGAAAGAGAACCTCCTCGCAGATGCCGGCAAAGATGGATAGCACCACTACGTAGCCGAGATACTGCTGCCAGGTGGCCGGCGGCTCAATCATCACAAGCGGTTGAAAGCCCAACTCCATCAGGCCTCCCACCAGGCCGGCTGCAAAGAAAACATTGACCAGCCACATCGAGGCGGCCAGGATCACGATTGCCGGAATAAACTTCGGCGGCAGTGGCTTGAGGCGGGCAAAAGTAATTTGGTCCACGGCAAAACGCCGCCAGTACCAGAGCGCGGGCAGCAAAATAATCAAAATCTGGGTGGCGATCATCCCGTACTCAAAATGCAGTGCCTGCAGGTAAGAGCCAAGCAGCAGCAGGGCAGCAAAGACAAAAAGGTAAAGCAGCAAGGCCGACTTTAGATCGGGCTTGATTTTCGGCAGCAAGGGGCCACCCAACAGACCATCATTTTCCGGCTTCCACTCAGTCAACTGATCTGCCCTCCACAACTACAGTTCCATTTTTAATAAC
>JBFYYZ010000068.1:0-4347 GCA_041309745.1 Bacillota bacterium
GGCTGAGCTACAATACCCTGAGCCGGGGCAGAAATGTAATAACCTCCTGAAGCAGCCATATCAGCCATCGAAACAACGACCGGTTTGCTGAAGTTTCTGATCAGCGCCGCTATCTCCTGCGAAGCAGCGATCGATCCGCCTGGGCTTTCCACTCTTAAGATTATCCCTTTAATCGCCAAATCTGCTTCAGCTTTTTCAAGCTGATTATGTACATAGCGAGGGGTTATTGCACCGGTCAGAAAACCCCCGCCGGCCGATTCCTGGATTGCCCCGGTCAGGTAGATAACCACAATCCGATCCTCGTCGGAAGGTATAAACTCACGACCCGAAACGAATCTGCCCAGAAATGGTAAAACAGTTACCGTTAGCATCGCCAGCACAACAAGGGAAATGACCACTATTTTTTTGCCCTTCATCAACAATCACCTCAAATAATAGCTTGTTATCATCAATAATATCTTTGACAGTAAAGCTCTTTTTCCTTTAAACCTTGATCATAAAAAAAGTTATCGAACCACGGTTGTGTCCCGGAACAATATGTGTTAAACTAAATATAACCTTTTTGGTTATATTAATTCTTTTTTGTAAAGGAGTTGTCCATAAAATGGAAGAGTTTTTAGCCAAGTCCCTCAAAATGAAGGATCTTGCGGCATACCAGGACGGTGCCGTCGTCAGCAAGGAGGTGCTTAAAAAGAATACCGGAACAGTTACAGTCTTCGCTTTTGACCAGGGACAGGGCTTAAGTGAACATACCGCGCCTTTTGACGCCCTGGTTGAGATTCTTGATGGAGAGGCGGAAGTGATCATCTCCGGTAAAGCTCATCAGGTAAGCGAGGGTGAAATGATCATCATGCCGGCTAATGAGCCTCATGCTTTAAAAGCCAACAAACGCTTCAAAATGATGTTAGTCATGATCCGTTCATGATATAGTATAATTAATAATAGTAAAGGCAATTAGGAGGTGGATTTAATGTCTTTTAAGGTAAATGATAATGTAACTTGGGTCGGCAAGGTGGACTGGGAGTTGCGCAAATTCCACGGGGAAGAACTCAGCGCTCATCGTGGCAGCACTTACAACTCCTATTTGGTCCGGGGACCTGAAAAAACAGTATTGATTGATAGTGTTTGGGGTCCTTTTGCCAAGGAATTCATTCAAAACCTAAAAAAGGAGATCGACCTGAAAAAGATCGATTACATCGTAGCAAACCACGGTGAAACTGATCATAGCGGAGCTTTGCCTGAGCTACTGCGAGAGATTCCGGGCACACCGGTCTATTGTAGTAATGCCGGAACAAAATCGCTGCAGGGGCAATACCATGAAGAATGGAATTTCGTAACGGTTAAAACCGGAGACAAAATCGATCTGGGTGGCGAAAAGGAACTGGTCTTTGTAGAGGCAAAGATGTTGCACTGGCCTGACAGCATGTTCAGCTATCTGACCGGCGATAATATCCTCTTTCCCAATGATGCTTTCGGGCAGCACTATGCCACCAAGTATATGTTCAATGACCTGGTAGATCAGTCAGAGCTTTATGCTGAAGCAATCAAATACTATGCTAACATTCTCACTCCCTTTAGTCCCCTGGTTACGGCCAAAATCAAGGAAGTGGTCGGCATGAATCTGCCGGTAACGATGATCTGCCCCAGTCACGGGGTAATCTGGCGTGAAGACCCGCTGCAGATTGTCAACAAGTACCTGGAGTGGGCAGACAGTTACCAGGAAAACCAGGTAACAATTGTCTATGACACAATGTGGGATGGCACCCGAAAGACCGCTGAAGCCATTGCCGATGGTCTGAAAGATGAAAATCCGGAGCTGAACATTAAGCTTTACAATGCCGCCCGCTCCGATGTTAACGACATCGTAACTGAGATTTTCAAGTCAAAAGCCATTGTTGTCGGTTCACCAACCATCAACAAGGGCATTCTCCATTCAATCTCTTCCCTGTTGGAGATGGCTAAAGGTCTGAAATTTAAACAAAAAAAAGCGGCAGCCTTCGGCTGTTACGGGTGGAGCGGCGAATCTGTGGGGATAGTTAACCAGCTGCTTGAAGAAGCAGGGTTTGAATTGATCAGTAAAGAAGGGCTTAAAGTGCTCTGGAATCCCGATCAGGGAGCGGTGGAAGCGGCAAAAGCGCTGGGTCGTGAAATCGGTAAAGCCGTGCAGTAAGTTACTTCAAGAGTTATCTCAAGACCGGAAGTGTAGCTCTATTTATCAGTTACCTTCCGGTTTTATTTTTCGGCACCAATACCCTGCCAGTAAAGATCAAGCAAACCGGAAATCTGATCCCGGTTCAGCTCCAGATTGTCAATGATGATCATCCCCCCCATTACTACATAGGTAAGCGCTAAAAAAAGACGGCCGGCCATTTCAAAATTAATGTCGGAACGGACCTCTTTCAGCCTGACCCCTTCCTCGAGTAGGCTGATCACTTCCTGTAAAAGTTCCTGGCGTCTGCCGATAATCCAACCCTGCAATTCCTGGAAATTAACCGGTCTTTCATTGTAGAGCAGGTGAAGCCGTTTCCGGTTGTCCTTAATCAGCTCAAGATGGGCATAGACCACGTCCTGCATCGACTTTTTCACCGACTGGGGATTTAATAAAAATTGCCGGAACGATTGAAGGTAAAAATCGGCGCAGTATGAAAAACACTCCTTAAAGAGATCTTCTTTGCTGGAGAAATATTCGTAGACAGTTCCTTTGCCAACCCCGGCCTGCTCGGCAATCTCAACCACGGTAACCTGGTAAAAATCTTTCTCCAGAAACTTCTCGACGGCCGCCAGTAAAATCTGCTCTCTTTTACTACCGGGTTCTTTCGTTTCGAGTGATTTCGTTTGCATCGCAAAGCCTCCAATTATTGATCACTAAAAAAATAGTAGAGAACACTAAAGCCCAATCCTCTACCAGAAAATCTTAAACAGGTATAAGATCAGGACGGCAACCACCAAGACCACGATCATGCGCAAGACCAGCTTAATAAATTGGTGATCCCGGCCGTTGCCTGAACGGTTGACCCTGGAAGACAAAAGCTTGTTATTTAATTTAACCGGACTTAACTGCGTAGTAGTTTCCTCCCGGCTAACAACCTTATAAATCGATGGAATGGCCAGTAATAAAAGAATGGTACCGGTAATCTGACCACCGATGATCGTGATCGCCATCGGAGCCTGCAACTGGCCCCCCTCGCCAAGCCCCATCGCCAGAGGCACAAGACCAAGAACGGTGGTAGCGGTTGTCATCAAAATGGGTCGCAGGCGGGCAGCAGCCCCTTCCACGATCGCTTCTACCAGGGGTAAACCGTGAATCCGACGCTGCTGGTTAATAAAATCAACCATTATGATGCCGTCATTGACCAGAATACCGGAAAGCACCACCACCCCAATCATCGCCGGGATGCTAACCTCGTTGCCGGTGATGATCAGAGCCAACACTGAACCGGCATAAGCCAGGGGAAGGCTGCAAATGATGATGAAGGGATGCAGCAGCGATTCAAACTGGGCCGCCATAACCAGGTAGACCAAGATTGCGGCAACAATCATCACCAGCCGCAACTCAGACATAACATCGCCCATCAGGTTGGAGCTACCGGCACTTCTTACTTCATAACCGGCAGGTAAGCTCAAATCCTCGAGAATTTCAAGGGCTTCCTCTGTAGCCGTGCCTAAATCAAGATCACTATACTGCACCTGGATCTGTCCGATTATCTGCTGATTTTCCCGGGGGATACTCTGCGGGCCGAAAGCTTCGCTTAGTTCCGCCACCTGATTTAACTGTAGGTATTCACCGGTTGGTGAATAAAAGCCTATGTTCCCGAGATCTTCAAGATTGTTGATATCCCGTTGCTGGTAGCCAAGAACAATATTTAGCACCCCTGATTCAGTCTCAATGCGGCTCACCGGTATCCCTTCCAACGCCTGCCGCACTGCTGTCGCCACTTGAATCAGGGTTACCCCTTTTTGCAAAGCCTGACTGTGATCCAACCTGATGTGGACCTCAGGTCTGCTCTCTTCAAGCGATGTCTCGATGTCTGTAAATGAAGGATGCTTTCCGAGCATAGTTACTGCCTGCTCTGTTAATCTAATCACTTCGCTTAAGTCAGTGCCGCTGATAACCAAATCGAGACTGGGTTCTAAGCCGGCAGCGTCAAGCAGCGATTCCCGGGTAAACGTAACTTCTGCTTCGACCGGTAAACTTTCCAGTTCTTTTCTGACCTCATCCGTCATCGAGTTTATTTCACCGATAAATTCTGGTTCAATATCCACTCTAACCTCGGCTTCGCTTCCTATGCCCCCTTCACCCGGCACTCCCATAAAACCGCCTCCGCCAATAGAGGTAGAATAAGACAA
>JBFYYZ010000069.1:0-3435 GCA_041309745.1 Bacillota bacterium
CCACTATCTACTGCTGCGGCGGCTGCGGTTATGAAACGCAGAAATGGTTGGGTCGCTGTCCCGGCTGCGGTGAATGGAACACCATGGCTGAATTTAAGCCTGCTCCCGCCGCGAAGCGTAAATCCGCCGGCGGGATCAGCCGGGGAGCAGCGGCAGCGGAGGCTGTTACGCTAAAAAGCGTGCCGTCGGTAAACGAAGAGCGCACCGTAACCGGGATTGGTGAGTTTGACCGGGTGCTGGGAGGCGGTCTGGTAGATGGTTCGGTGGTTCTCCTGGGCGGAGACCCGGGCATCGGTAAATCAACCCTAATGCTGCAGGCGGCAGCCCGCCTTGCTTCCCGCAAAAAGGTATTCTATGCCAGCGGGGAGGAGTCGCTGCGCCAGCTGAAGATGCGCGCCGACCGGGTCTCAGTGGCTGATGATTTGATTGTCACAGCGGTGACCGACCTTGAGGCCCTGCTGTCCCTGACAGCCGATCTCAAGCCTGATGTGCTGGTGGTTGACTCAGTGCAGTCGATTTACCGCAGCGAGCTGGACAGCGTTCCCGGCAGTGTGAGCCAGGTGCGCGAGGTGACCGGCGAGCTGGTGCGGATGGCAAAGGAGCAAAACGTTGCTGTTTTCCTGATCGGTCACGTGACCAAAGAAGGGGTGATGGCCGGGCCGCGTCTGCTCGAACATATGGTGGACTGCGTCCTCTACCTGGAAGGTGACCGCTACCACAGTTTCCGCATTTTACGCGGGGTGAAAAACCGCTTTGGATCGACCAATGAGATCGGCGTTTTCATGATGGAGGCAGAAGGGATGATCGAGGTGGCCAATCCATCACACCTTTTTATCACCCAGCGGCAGGAGCAAGCCTTAGGCGCGGTAATTACCGCCAGTATGGAGGGCACCCGGCCGCTTTTAGTCGAGATCCAGTCTCTGGTGGCGCCAACGGCTTACCCGACACCGCGACGCACCACTACCGGTATTGACTCAAACCGGGTGGCGCTGGTGATGGCGGTGTTGGAGAAACACGCCGGCATATCATTTTTTGGGCTGGATACTTTTGTTAACGTGGTAGGAGGGGTGCGCCTTTTTGAAACAGCGGCCGACCTGGCCCTGGCTTTCAGCCTTACTTCCAGCTTGAAGGAGATCAGCTTAAACGGTGACACGGTGGCGGTTGGTGAGGTGGGCCTGACGGGTGAGATTCGGCCGGTCAGCCGGATCAGCCAGCGGTTAGGCGAGGCGGTTAAGCTTGGTTTTAAAAGGTTTGTGCTGCCCCAGGCCAACCTGGGAGAGCTAAAGAAAAGCGATGAAAAATTTAGAGGGATTCAGTTGGTTGGCGTTGATAATATTAAGGAAGCGATCGGGGTGGCGCTGCTTAAGTAGGTCAGATCAAGAGGGTCAGGAAATTATAAAAGAGTATGTAACTTTGCCAATACTTCATTTACGGTGGATTTAGGTATTTTTTCTATAAACTCTGCTGTTCTTTTCTGCCAGTCCAGACTTTTTACCTGATCAGATAAAACAACTCCTTTGGTCTTTAGGTTTGCAGGTAGTTCTACCTCATAAGGATAACCTTTTGCAACAGAAGTTATCGGACAAATGATTGCTAGATATACTTTTTGATTGTACTGTTTTGGGGATATGCATAATGCTGGTCGTATTCCAGCTTGTTCATGACCAGATTGAGGAGAAAAATCAATCCACAGCAAGTCGCCTCTGTTCGGAATGTAGGTTCTATTAATTACCAAATTTCTTTGCCCCGTGGTTTTCCAGTATCATATTCACAATGAAGATTATTTTCGTTAACTTGGTTAATAAGATCATCAAGATTGTATTCATATTTTTTTGTTAACGGTTCTATGTTGATTTTTCCTTCTACTAAGGTTAAATTTACAGTGCTGTTTTCTGAAATCTCTATCTCACGTGCAAACGCAATTGGTATTCGTAACGCTAAACTATTCCCCCATTTTAAAACTCTAGTAATCATAACAATCAACCTCCCCTTTGTATCTACAATGATTATACAATAAAGAAGAATAAAAGAAAAGAGGTATTGAGCAATACCTCTTTTCTTAAAAAAGCTATTCTACAGAGCGCGGTGGTAGATCTCCTCGTAAGCCTTGACTGTCAAATCGCGCGGGTTGCCGATGGTCTGCGGATCGTTGAAGGCCTCCTGGGCTAAGCGCGGAATATCCGATTCCTTGATCCCAGTTCCCTTAGTTTCGGAATGCCGATATCTTCTGCCAGTTCGCGCACTGCCTCAACGGCGGCCATCGCCGCTTCGCGCTCGGTCATGCCGAAGGTTGGCACGCCGAGGGCTAAAGCCATGCGGGCATACTTGGCAGGTTCACCCATCCAGTTGTATTCCATAACCGGTACCAGGGTTGAACCAACCACAATGCCGTGATGGACAGGGAAGATGCCACCCATAGTCTGGGTCATGGCATGCACGGCGCCGGCGCTTTCAGCTCCGTAGGATAGCCCGGCCAGCATGGCGCTCATTGCCATGTAGTAACGGGCTTCCACATCCTGGCCGTAGGCTACGGCGCGACGCAGGTATTTGCCGGCATATTCGATAGCCAGCAGTGCCACGGCATCTGTCGCCGGTTGGGCGTAAGCGCAGGTATAGCATTCCACAGCGTGGCAGAGGGCGTCCATTCCTGTTCCGGCGGTTACTTCAGCCGGGAGAGACAGATGCAGCAGTGGGTCAACCAGCGCCAGGTGTGCGGCAATCAGCGGGCCACCGACGTTAAATTTGTACTGGCGGGCTGGGTCGGTGATTACCGCCCAGAGTGTTACTTCGCTGCCGGTGCCGGCAGTGGTCGGGATACAGGTCAGTGGTGGGATGCGTTTGCTCAGTTCTTTTTTACCTTCAGCACACTCGTATTCTAAAACCGGTTCGCCGTGAGCAATTTCCACCCCAATGGCCTTGGCACAGTCCATGGAGCTGCCACCACCCAAAGCAATCAGGCCGTCGCAGCCGTTTTTCTGGTACATTTCGGTCCCGGCAGCAACAGTGGCCAGCGGCGGGTTGAAGACTACCTGGTCGTAGAGCACATAGCTGACCGAGGCATCTTTCAGTGGCTTAGTTACCTGATCAAGCAGGCCGGCTTTGACCACACCCTGGTCGGTAACCAGCAGCGGTTTTTTAACGCCCAGCAGGGCAAGTTCAGCCGGCAGGTGGTTGACAGCGCCCAGGGCGTGTTTCATGATTGTCGGCACTTCGAAGTAGTGTAGTTTTTTTAAATCTTTCACGTGGATGGTCCTCCTCAAATATTAAATAACTTCGGCATATCTTCCAGGCCGAGTTGTTTTAATTTTTCTGCTGTCGGTCGGCCTTCCAAATCCCAGCCGCGGGCTGTGTAGTATTCGTCGAGTAAAAGGCTTAGGTCTTCGAGCGGCACGCGTGCTCCGGCGTAGGGACCTTCGGGCAGCGGTTCGTTGGTAA
>JBFYYZ010000070.1:0-3423 GCA_041309745.1 Bacillota bacterium
ATAAAAGCGGGAGCCGCGCCTCTGATTATCGTTCGGCAGATCTGCGTGTTAGCGGCAGAGCGGGCAATATCTTCAATCAGGTTGTCATTTGCCACTTGAGTTTTCCTTGATAAAAAGCTGATTTAGGATATCCACTATTAATCTTTCCTTTCGGTTTTTGGGATGCGCCGCAATAAACCTCTCAGCGTGCCACAAGATATCTTGACCAGAGCTTTAAATAGCGAGCGGGCCAGGACCGGGTTTTCGGCGAGGGTAACAGAGAATCTGCCCGAGGCGATTTGCAGCGCTTTCGAAAACTGATCCTGATCGAGGTTTTCCAGATAAACATTAATAGCATCTTTTCCAAAGCGGTTGTTGGTCCGGGGAAGGCGGTTATAAGCAGCAACCATGGCGTTGCTAAAAGCGGCTAAGTCTTCAGGTTTGATCAGTTCCGAAACATTGCTATCCCTGATCACATTCAGCCATTCCTGCAGCAGCTCTATGATCGCTTCATGGTCCACATGGCTCGCCATTTCAGCGGTAAATGCCCTGATCAGCTCTGGTGGCACATTTTGCAGTTCTTTACCCAGCTGATCGAGAAAGGCGACGAAGAAGTTAAGCCCGAGCGGAATTTGGCCGGCCAGGCCGAAGGAGAAGACCGCGTCGCTCCAGAGCAGCACCCGGGCCAGTTCCCGTCCCTTTTCCGGTTCGAGCTGATTGCTGACAGCCAGAAAACGATCTTTAAAGTCAGGATCCTGCAGCAGCTTTTTAAGTTCTTCGTCAAGCGATCCTAGCGGTTCAAAAGATTTTAAGTGGTTGTCGCTTTCTGTCAACGAAGCTTCCTCCTTAGAGCGTGTCGCACTCGTAAAACCAGCGGGCAGTCTCCATTTGGCAGAGCTGTTTTCCGCCCATCCAGAGCTGGACAATCTTTAAGTCGCGCCAGTGTTTTTCAATATCCCAGCGGCGGTCGCTGCCGCTAGCTTCCATCAGGTTCATAACTTTGCCGATCATCTCAATAGCCCGGTCGCAGGCAAAGTACTTGTAAACCCGCCCTTTGGTCACTATTTCTTCGCTCCAGCGCTTTCCGTATAGATCGGGGCGATCGAGCATCCGTGCATACTGGTAACCGAGTATGCGGATGATTTCTGTATCCCGGGCCAGGTCGGCAAGAATTCCGGCCAGAGCATCATTTTCTTTTAGCGGCAGGTTACGGTAATATCTGGTTTCGCAGAAGTTTTTGATGATCTCATAAACATTGAGCAACGCCCCGCTGACAAAGGCGATACTGCCCAGGTTGCCGAAAGATATCACTTCCTTAAAGTATTTGAAATCGTCACCGGGCCCGCAGGCGCGGTAATAGCTCGGTACACGAACCTGTTCAAACCAGACGTCGCCGTTCTTATCGGCGGCCATGCCGGCCTTCTGGTAGGGGGCGCCCTGGGTAACGCCGGGGTGGTTAGCGGGAACAAAGATAAACGCGAAATCATTTAAATCGGTAGAACCCGCCCTGGTTGTGCAGACCACGCCAAAAAGACTGCAGATTCCGCCGCTGTTGGTTGGCCAGAGCTTATGACCGTTGATCACCCACTCATCGCCTTCGAGACGGGCAGTGGTCTGAATCGTTGATCCTTTGAGAATCTCCATGTTTTCGATGTCGGCTCCGCCCTGAGGCTCGGTCATGGCGTTGGCGGCAAAAACCGCTTTTTCGGTCTGGCAGAAAATAGGGGCGATTTCTTCACAGAGGCGACGGTTCAGGTGAGGCTCGTTGCAAATCATAATCAGGGGCCAGAAGGTGACGCCAAAGGCCACAGCCATCCCCGTATCGGCCCGGGCTACTTCTTCCATCAGACGAAAAGAGGCGCTGCCGATGTAGTGTGAATGCCCCAAGCCCCAACCGCCTAAATCCTCGGGAAAGAGCACCCGTTGCAGGCCAAGTTTACCCATCAGCCGATCAAAAGCCGGTTCAATCAGCAGGTGTTCCTGCCAGTCTTCATCGTAGCGCCGCCGGTTGGGGATTACTTCTTCATCGGCCCACTGGCGCACTATTTTCCCGAAATAGTCGTCAATCGGCGAGACAAACTCCCGCGGCCTGGTGAAATCATCTATGGTTCGCACAGCTGAAGCCCCCGCTCTCTTTAAAGATTTGCTGACCGGTAGAAAAAGCCGGCCAGATCCATCTTATTTAGTTCCCAGCTGCCGAGGTGCAGCTGCATGGTCTTGACATCGCGCCAGTAACGCTCCAGGTTCCACTCTGTGGCATAGCCGGCTGAACCCATCAACTCCATGGCCTGGTTGATTGCTTTTTCGGCAGAGTTTGTAATCTGTGAGACCACGCTGAGAGCGGCAATAGAAATTTTCTTTGCCTGCGCCGGCTCTTCAAGGCCGCGGCCGGCCATAATTGCGGCCAGCTGATGCAGTAAGAGTCGATCGATCAGTAACTCCTGGCTAACCTCAGCCATTACGGAGGCGGTCAGCGGGTTGTCTTTAAGAAGTGAATTTTTGCCTTTAATAACCCTGTTTTCTCCCCACTCCCGCAGGATTTCGTAAGCGGCAAAGAGTGATCCTACAGTTACGGCAGACATCCCTAAATAAAGCCAGGACAAGAGCTGCTGCCAGCCGGTTTCTCCTCGGAAAACCACGTTGGCTTCCACTACTTCTACCTGATCGAGCTTCAGCTCGCAGTTAACACTGGCGGCGAGGCCGGTCCTGGTCTGCGGTGCACTACGGTGTAAGCCCCGGGATTCGGCCGGGATCACAACCAGGGCCGGCTTATCAGAGCCTTCCAACAGACAGAGTACGCCAAAAAGATCTGCATCACAACCCGCATTGAGGGGCTGCAGGTTGCTTCCCTCTATAATCAGTTTATCCCCAAGTTGCTTTGCCCTGGCAGGGTAAGATCTGCCGTGGAAGAGAGTGCGCGAACCGGGCTTGATTTCGGAATCATAGCCGGGCAACACCAGCGAGCCGATGGTCCTTCTCCCGGAATGGCAAAAAAGAGGCGCCAGCTGCCTGCACAGATTCTCATTCAGATTGTAATCCATAGCGAAGCTGCTGCAGAGAGCGAATGTTACGGCAAAGAGGAAGCCAATCCCTGTATCGGCCCGTCCGACCTGTTCTAAGGAGAGCGCCAGGGTGTAGGCCACTTCCGGCCTGTTTAGACCAACGCCGCCGTACTCTTCGGGGAAAAGCAGTTTCTGCATTTCAAAATCCACAAAAAGCTGGTGGATAGCCGGTTTAATCAGCAATTCCTGATCTTCCCGGAATTCAAGTCTCTTAGCCATCACTTCAGTTTCAGCCCAGCGCTTTAAAGTTTGGGTCAGCAAGATATCAGATTCATGGGGTTGATCAGCAGAGCAGGGTATCAAATTGAAACAGTCCACTTGTTCCACCTCTTTCACGGTGGTACTTGATAATTACTTACCGATCTTTGATGCGGAGCATGAT
>JBFYYZ010000071.1:0-2745 GCA_041309745.1 Bacillota bacterium
GTAAAAGCGGAGTACCTCTACGGTTTGATGGGCACCCGGGGCGGGGGAACAGGCCGCCTTGTTTTTAATGATGTTTCCGTTCCGGCTGAAAATTTGCTGGGCGAGGAGAATGGAGGCTCGGCTATTTTTTACCAGATGATGATCCCCGAGCGGATGACCAGCGCTGGCGGAGCTCTTGGTATGAGCCGCGCCGCCCTGGAGGTTGCCGCCCGCTACAGCAACCGTCGTAAAGCCTTTAGCACCGAGATAAAAAACTTCCAGGCGGTTAGCTTTAAAGTCGCAGACAGTATTACTCTGCTTGACACTGCGCGCGGTATCGTTTATCTCGCCGCCAGTGCAGTAGATGCCGGCGATAAGGCCGGGCGCTCCCGCCGCCTTGTATCGGAAGCAAAAAAGGTTGCTACAGAAAATGCCTGGAAGATAGTCAACAATGCGATGCAAATTATGGGCGGTATCGGTTATACTAATGTTTATCCGATCGAAAAAATGCTCAGGGATGTCCGCCTGATCATGATCTGGACCGGTACCAATGAAATAATGGACCTGATCATTCAGCATGAGTACTACAAGGAACTGGCCGAAGAAGGTTTCAAGGCCAGAGATATTGAATTTGATGCCGCTGAGGCCGATCAGGTCGATGAAAAAATTTACGAATAAGCAATAATCAAAGCAAAAGGGAGCCTGGTATTAGATGGGGAAACAAGCGGTAAAGGTTGGCTTAATAGGCCTGGGAACGATTGGCGGCAGTGTCGTAAAGTTGTTTGAAAACAACTTAAGCAACATCAATGAAAAAAACGGTCTGCAACTGGTGCTGGAACGGGTCGCCGAACGCGATCCGGAAAAGCTAAAAAGCTTAAAAATACCGGCAGAAAAAGTACTGTCTGATGCTTTTGAACTGGTTAAAGATCCGGAGATCGACATTGTAATTGAGCTGATCGGCGGGATCGAGCCCGCCAGATCGCTAATCAGGGAAGCGCTTGAAAACGGCAAATATGTGGTTACGGCAAATAAAGATTTAATTGCCACTCATGGCGATGAACTGCTGGAACTGGCTCGCGCAAAGAACTTAAATATTTATTACGAGGCCAGTGTCGGCGGCGGCATTCCCCTGATTCGCCCTTTAAAGTACAGCCTGGTTGGGGATCGAATTAAGCGGGTGGTCGGGATCCTTAATGGGACAACGAACTACATCTTAACCCGCATGAGCTACGAAGGGTCTGAATTTGATGCTGCCCTGGCCCAGGCTCAGGAAAACGGCTTTGCCGAAGCAGATCCCTCAAGCGATATTGAAGGTCGCGATGCATCATATAAACTGATGATCATGGCCAGTCTGGCTTTCGGTTGCTCGATCGACCCGGCGCAGGTTTATGTGGAAGGCATCATCGGCATTACCGCCGGCGATATCAATTATGCCCGGGAAATCGGCTGTGTTATCAAGCTGCTGGCCATCGGTGAAGAACTGCCCTCAGGCATTGCTCTCAGGGTCCACCCGGCAATGATTCCGCAGCGCCATCCCCTGGCCTCGGTGGATAATGAATTTAATGCCGTTTTTATCGAAGGTGAAGCGGTTGGTGATGTTATGCTCTATGGCCGCGGAGCAGGAGGTAGCCCCACTTCCACGGCCGTTATGGCAGATGTGGTGGAAGCGGCCCGCTGTATCAGCGGCCGGTCAGTTTGCAACGTCGTTGAAAATAAAACTGCCGGCACAGTCTATGTACCGATCGAAGAGCTGAGTAGTCGCTTTTATCTGCGTTTTCTGGCGGAAGATCGCCCGGGAGTGCTCGCTGCCTTCTCCAAAGTGTTTGGTGATAATCAGGTCAGCCTTGATATGGTTATCCAGAAGCGCCGGGTGGAAGATCTGGCAGAGATCGTGTTGGTTACTCATCTTGTCCGCGAAGCTGCTTTTCGAACAGCGCTTGACCAGGTCATGAACCTGAAGATGATTAAACCCAACCCGAGCACCATCCGCATGATGGTTTAGAATCGAGGGGGAATTATGCGCTCAGTTTATTCTGCCCGCCCTGCCTGGGTTGAAATTAACCTGGACCATATAGCCCACAATATCGGTCAGTTCAGGCAGCTGGTGGCTCCCAAAATGCAGATCATGGCTGTCGTCAAAGCCGACGGTTACGGTCACGGAGCGGTGATGGTTGGCAAAACAGCGCTTGCCGCCGGAACAGAAAGCTTAGCTGTTGCTTTTGTCGAAGAAGGAATTTATCTGCGCCGGGCGGGCATTGATGCGCCGATCCTCTTGCTGGGCTACACCGATCCGGTGCAGTTTGCCACCCTCATCGAATACAATCTTACCCCAACCGTTTTCGATCTCCCTACCGCAGTCGATTTTTCAAAGCAGGCTATGGCTGCGGGCGTTGTTTTATCTCTGCATTTAAAGATCGACACAGGCATGGGGCGCGTTGGCCTCCTGCCCGCAGAAGCGGCAGCTGTTACGGAGCAGATCGCAGGCTTACCGGCCATAAAAATTGAAGGGATCTTTACCCACCTTGCTTCAGCCGAAGATGACGATCAGTCTTACACAGAAGAGCAGCTAAACAAATTCAACCAGGTTATTGAAACTTTGAAAGCCAAAAATATCAGCTTTCCCCTGATTCACGCTGCCAACAGCGCAGCAGCGCTTAAGCTACCCCGTGCCCGCTATAACCTGATTCGCTTAGGCCTGGCTCTTTACGGTCATTACCCTGCCTCAACCCTCATTAAATACGGAATTACTTTAAAACCTGCCCTGAC
>JBFYYZ010000072.1:0-12463 GCA_041309745.1 Bacillota bacterium
GAACTGTCGACACGCGGATTTTCAGTCCGCTGCTCTACCGACTGAGCTATCTCGGCCTAATGGCGGAGCTGACGGGACTCGAACCCGCGGTCTTCGGCTTGACAGGCCGATATGTTAACCAACTACACCACAGCTCCATGCGCATAAATAAGTAAACAGAAGGCCCTGCTAAAAGTCAATAAAACTTGAGGCCTGCGGGCAATAATTTTTAATTAGTAAATTCCCAAAGTAAGTTCTACAGTGGACGACGGTGTAGCATTTAGCCTGGGAAATATTTTTAGTAGAATTAAGTCCGGGAAATTTTCCTTGATTCCAAGGAAGAAGGAAATAACAAATGACAGACTTAGATTCTACGAAATTCAAGCATCTGACTCTTGACGACCGGACCGAGATCCAAATGTGCTTAGACCACGGTGTGACCTTCAAGGCAATCGCTGCCCGTTTGGGAAAGGATCAAACAACCATTTCCAAGGAAGTCAAGCGGCACATCAAGGTTAATCCGAGCAGCGCCAAGAAGTTTGACAAGCATGGCAACCCCATCACAGAAATCTGCCCACTTCTTGTCAAGGCTCCGTTTGTATGCAATCCCTGCAGGAAACGCCACGCTCAGTGCGGTTTCCAGAAACAGCTCTACAACGCGAAGGCCGCGCAGAAGGATTACGAGACCCTGCTCATCGAAGCCCGTGAAGGCATCCCACTGAACAGGCAGGAGTTCTACGAGATCGATGCCCTTATCTCAGATGGCATCCGAAAAGGGCAGCACCTGTACCACATCATGGCTACCAACGACTTAGGCGTATCCAAATCAACGGTCTACCGGCACTTAAGCCGCGGCTATCTGTCAGCGAGCAAGATAGATTTCCCCCGCGTGGTAAAGTTCAAACCGCGCCGCAAGCATCACGACCAGTATGTCCCTAAGGCCGCGAGGGTTGGCCGAACTTTTGATGACTTCCTCGCTTTCATCGAAGAGAACACCGCAACCCACTGGATCGAGATGGACACGCTCATCGGCCGGGTCGGCGGCAAGGTCATCTTGACTTTTGACTTCACCCTGTGCAACTTTATGTTCGGCCTGCTCTTAAATGACAAGTCCTCCTTTGAGGTATCCGAAAAAGTTGCCGGACTTAAAGCAACTTTAACTGGCACAGGTTTTGTTTTCGGTGACCTTATTCCCTTTGTGCTCACCGATAACGGTGGAGAGTTTTCCAATGTCTTAGCTATTGAAAACAACGCCGCAGGGGAGCGCGAGACTCATCTTTTCTTCTGTGATCCCTACAAGTCTTACCAGAAGCCGAAAGTTGAGAAAAACCATACTCTTTTCCGCGATATCGTTCCGAAGGAAAGTTCTTTCGACCATTTTACGCAGGAGACTGTGAATTTGATTTTTTCACACGTTAACAGCGTTAAGCGCAAGAGTTTGGGTGGCAAGTCCCCGTATGAGGTGTTCGCATTTACATACGGGGCTGAAATTGCCACCCGGCTAGGCATGACTTCCGTTCCGGCGGAAAAAGTAAACCAGTCACCTAGCCTGCTTAAAAAACTAATGTAAACCACGATAAACTTCAAGGAAAATTTCCCATTCTAAGTTCCTAATAGGTGGCAGTTAGTCTGAAATGCTAGTGGATCAGGCTTGTTTGCCTTGCCACTATTTAATAGCTCTTAACCATTTTAACGTCATTTTTCACCTTTGATTTGTTTCTTTCATGATATTTCTTATACTCAAATCCATTGATTTTTCAGGGTTATCGCAACAGGATTCCCACTGTAGAACTTACTTTGGGAATTTACGATAATTTTTAATTAAATTTCAAGTTAATCCAGAGGTAATGATTTTGGCGATTTGGATCCTTTTATTTCCTGCTTCAACCTCTTTAGGCGATCTTCTTCTGCCGAGCTATAGTATATTAAACTCTGTAGTTCGATAGTCAGATCGGCATTATGAACATGAACCCCACCAGCCACCTTCAGCTTAACGGGGGCAAAGTTTAAAATAGCCTTCACTCCATGCGCCGTCAGTAGATTGGCGATCTCCTGGGCAGCAGCCGCCGGCACGGCGATAATTGCCACTTTGATTTTTTTTTCAGTAATAAAAGATGGTATATCATCAATGGAAAAGATTTCAATTGAATCAATTTGTTTACCGATCAGCCGCGGATCCTGATCAAAAACACCCACAACATTAACGTAAGGATTTTTTGCAGAATTATAGCGGGTCAGGGCGGTCCCTAAGTTTCCGGCGCCAACAACGATCGTATCAATAATTTTATCCAGTCCGATAATTTTAACAATTTTTTCTCTGAGATAAATTGTGTTGTAGCCTGCTCCACGGGTTCCAAAAGCGCCGAAGTAAGCAAAGTCCTTGCGAATCTGCTCCGCGGTAAATCCTGATTCATTGCTGAGATCCTTTGAAGAGACCATCTCAATTTTACGCTGAATTAGTTGATCTAAAATACGAAGGTAAACAGGGAGTCTTTTAACTACCGATTTAGATATATGTTGATTAGGCATTAATTAATCCTCCATATTTCAGAGATTCAATCACTTTATTTGCTACGCTTCAGCAAATCCAAAGACAGCCCGGCGGCCAGCGATTTCTGTTCCCCATCGGCAAGCTTAAGCTGATCGACAAGCGCAGCTGAGAGCTGTGCATGGTTTTCTGCCTTTTGCAAGGTGTAGGCCGGTCCATCACTATTTAGAACTAACTTCGCCACCTCTGCGGCTCCTACTCGGCGATCGCCTGGATCGCTCCGCAGATAGCTTTTCAGCAAGCCGTTACCCGTGGCACTATCCATAGCCCGGATTAAAGGCAGCGTCAGAACCCCATTGATTAAATCCCCGTAAAGAGGTTTTCCGGTTAGCTGATCTTTTCCTTTGTAATCAAGATAATCATCAATTAGTTGAAAAGTTATTCCCAGATTATAGCCATAATCAAACCACAGCTGTTGTTCTGCCGAGTCTCCGCCAGCCATCAGGCAACCAGCCTGGCAGCAGCCGGCAAAAAATGCAGCGCTTTTTTTACCAATCCAGAGAAAATACTTTTCTTCTAGTTGGTCTGTTTCCGGATTGGCAAAGGCCTGCTCAACTTCACCTTTAGCCATGCTTTCAACAATATCAACAACTACATCCATCAGCTGCCAATTGCGGTAGGCAACCAGCAATTCAAAAGCCTGGCTTAGCAAAAAATCACCAGTGAGAACAGAAATCATGTTGCTCCACCTGGCATGAACCGCATCTTTGCCTCTGCGGGTTATTGCCTGATCGATCACATCATCGTGCAACAGCGAAGCTGTATGGAGCAACTCCAGGGCAACTGCTGCATCAACCAGGGATTCTAAATCCTGCTTTGGACGGTAAGCAGCCATCAGGAAAAGCGCCGGGCGAATCCTCTTGCCTTCACCATCAAAGATGTAGTTACCGACACTTTTAAGGTCAGGCCCGCTGGAATTAACTATTTGCCGCAGACGTTTCTCAACTAAGTTCAGTTCTTTGCCAACCAGATGCCATTTCTGATCCAGTTTATCGATACCTCAATTCTGAAAGATTTAAAAATACACCCGATGGACTTCGACAGCTTGCTATAAAAATCCTTTATGCATCAACTGGCCTGCTAATAAGATTACGCTGAATAACCAAAAGCTCTGGGGGCTCGTTAGGCTGGTTAACCAAATTGAGATAAAGAACATTATATTCCCGCGGTGAAAGCTTGCGACAATAATTTAAAAGCTGATCTTTTTCAGTTTTGCCTTCCCCATGGCCGGGGTAAAGAACCAGAACGGCCAGACCCCCGCCTTTAAGGAGCGGTAGCGCCTTACTGAGGCTATTTAAGGTAGTTTCAGACTTGGTTGTTTTAGCTTTATCGCCCCCCGGCAGAAAACCAAGGTTAAAAATAACTGCTGCAACCTGATCTTTTACGTATAGGCCCAGTTTTTCATGATTGTCATGAATCAACGTTACACGATCACCAATACCATTTTCAATCAATTTATTCCCGGTTATTGATAAAGCATCTCTTTGAATATCAAAGGCATAGACATGACCACTCTTACCAACAAGGTCGGCCAGAAAAAGGGTATCTACGCCATTTCCTGCCGTCGCATCAATGACCCGGTCCCCTTCTTTAACATTCAGCCGCAAAAAGAGATGCGCAAGTTCGGTTATTTTTCTGATTCTCAGCATTGCTCCACTCCATACCAATATTTGTCAGTAATTTTCGGACCTCGTCGCTATGATTTCAATCCCGTTTTCCGCCTCAATAAAGGTAAAGATCTTTTCCATGATACTGTCGGCGCCTGCCCCATTATAGCAGACTACAGCCATACCCAGCTCAGACCTCTGCCATAAATCCTGGTAGCCAATTTCACTTACCGATAGATTAAAGCGATTGCGCAGACGATGAACCAGGCTTTTTATAACCTTCCGCTTACCCTTAAGGGAAGTAACTCCTGGAATGTAGAGTTCAAAAACAGAAACAGCAATCCGCATCGGCACAAACCTCCTTAGATAAAGCGAAGCATCAGCTGCCGGATTTGTTCGTCAACAGTAATATTCTGGTTTTGCAACTGTTGGTAGTATTCTTTAACCGGCTGGGCAAGCGCCTGATGATCAAGATCATTTAAATACCTAAAATAGCCGGTCCGGCGTCCAAGTCTGAAAATCTCTCTCTTTTCTGCTGGCCAGTTAAGATAGCGCTTAAGTGAGCCGAGCATTTGCTCTTTATCAGCCGGCATTTGGCCTTCTACCTCTTCCAGAAGGTTGAGGATGTGATCGCTGATTAAGTAGCTCTCGATGTTTATAAGGCTTTCGACGAAGAGCAGCTCTTCCCTGATCACTTGATCATCAGTCAGTGGTGTGAAGTTGCCGTCAAGAAAGCTTTGATAAAGAGGGGAAGCCGGGTGAATTGCCAGAGTGCGCATCCTGATAAAATCCGGATTCACGCGGTTTATAACTTTCGCCGTGTCCAAAGCATGCTCACGCCAGAGCAACTGCCCGCCAAGCCCCAGAATGACATAAAAGCTTAAAGATAGTCCTGCTGCTTTTACCAGTAATCCTGCTTGCCTATGCTGCTCGCCGGTAACGCCCTTTTTCATGAAATCCAAGACTTTGTCACACCCGCTTTCCAAACCAACATGAATGCGACTTAAGCCCTGGTCTCTTAACAGCTCCATTTCAGGCTGCGAAAAGCGCAGCAGTGTTTTTGAACGGGCGTAGGTGGTTATGCGATCGATTGAAGGGAATTTTTCTTTCAGGAAACTTATGATATCGAGCAAATCATTTAAGGGCATCAGCAAGCTGTCTCCATCCTGCAAAAAAACATTTCTGGCCCCGCTAGACAGCCAGTAGGCGATCTGAAGCAGTTCCGGATGGTCAGCTTGGATAGTTGCAAGAACCTGGCGGCTCATTTCACTCTGTAAAACGCTCCACCCCGATATTGACCTGATCCACATTGCCGCTTCAGCCATAACACTGATATCAGCTTTGATCTCATCCACTGAGCGCCGGCTGAATTTCTCTTTCTTATAAACAGGGCAGAAGAGACAGCGGTTCCAGGGGCAGTTACGGGTCAGGCGAATTAAAAGGCTACCGGCTTCGCTGGGAGGACGAATCGGTCCCTGTTCAAATTCAAGTCTTTCCAAGACCATCAAATACCTCCATCCGACTACTTCTTCTTTTTTGGGTGGAAAATGCTTATTTTAAAAGGGCACAGCTAGCGTGCCCTTTTACTCTGCAGTTTAAATGAAAATATTATACGCTCAGATAACTTTTAAGCCGATCCCAGAGTTCCTGGGGTTTGAACGGCTTGGTCATGTAGTTATTCGCACCCAAATCAAGGGCGCGTTGCCGATCTTCCTCTTCCGCCTTAGCGGTGAGGACAATCACCGGAATCTTTGCTGTTTCAGGATTACCTTTCAACACCTTTAAAACTTCAAAACCATCAAGCTTCGGTAACAGTAAATCGAGCAGAATTAAATCGGGATGTTCCCGGCTTACCGCATTTAATGCTTCTTCACCGTCTTCAACTATTTCCACATCATAGCCAACCGCATCAAGGCAGGTTCGCACACCTAAAATAACATTTTTTTCGTCTTCAACCAGTAGAATTTTTTTCCCCATCTTTAGCCCTCCTTATTGATCGGCTTCCGGTAAAGTAACAGAATCTTTTTCCTGATAAACAGGGAAGGTAAAGGTAAATTTAGTGCCCTTGTCGATGTCGCTCTCTACCCATATTTCACCGCCGTGAGCCATCACTATATCCTTGGCAATGGCCAACCCCAATCCAACGCCACCGGCGCCCTTACGGCCCGGCCCGCTGACCTGGACATATTTACGGAAAATCTTCTCCTGATGCTCTTTGGGAATTCCGCAACCGGTATCTTCGACTGAGAAGAAGTGTTTTTTACCGCGTTGCCGGACCCTAACCGTTATTGTTCCACCAGGATCGGTGTAACGCATGGCATTGCCGACCAGATTAGCCAGCACCCAGACTGCTTTATTAAAATCAGCAGCAACCGGTGGCAGTTCCGGCGGCAGGTCGGTAATGATCTCAACACCCTGTTTATCAGCCTGGATTTTGAGCGGCCTGACCGCTTCCTCAACCAGGTCAGCTATGTCAGTAGATTCTGCTTCCACGTAGATGGTGCCTGATTCGATGCGGGACAGTTCCATCAGGTTGTCGATCAATCGGTTTAACCTTTCACAGTCCGCACCTATTGCCTCGAGCACCTCTTTACCCCGCGGGGTAAGATCTCCCAGCATGCCTTCTTTTAGCATTTCCACCCCAACGATGATCGTAGTAAGCGGAGTGCGAAACTCGTGCGATACTATGGAAACAAAATCAGTTTTTATTTTTTCCAGTTCATGAAACCGGGTTACATCGGTTAGCTGAACCAGCGCACCCCAGAGATTATCCTGGTGAAAAACCGGGTTTATAGCAATCTTAAAGAAAAACCTCTCGTCTTTTTTCTTTACTTTTACAGAAGCTTCTTCGTAAGAACACTTTAAAGCTTCATGCTGTTCAAAAACGTCATCTAAGAGATAGCGCAGCCTTTTAATGGCTGTGATCTCCACAATATCTTTTCCCACTGCTTTATCGAGAGCTGCATTAAAAAATTCTTCTGCTTTTCGGTTTAACCAGACTAATTTTTTATCAGTATCCACCATCAGTACAGCATCAGCGAGATTGCCTGTAATTGTCTCGAGGTTGACTGGTTCAGGTAAGGTGCTCAAATAAATAACCGCCTTTCATCCATGCATTATTGATGGAAACCCTGTGAACTTGCGCTGTCCCCTGATTATATCATCATTGGGTGACCTTGAAAAGACAAGTGGCGTTATCTTGTGAAAAGAGAAGCAAACAGCCTCCTGTTAACAGGAGGCTGTTTTGCAAAAAGATTATGGTGCTATTTCCCGCGGTTATCAAAGATATTCTGTTCAGTAATGGCCTTCTCGAGACCAATTTTATTGGCTATAGCATCGAGACTACTGCTTTCAACTGTAACCGACAGCTGATACTCCGCTTTAAGACTTTCTTCAACCGCTTTCAATACTGCGGCTTCGTCGGTTCCCGATACATTCTTAACCACAACCTTTAAGGCATCCTCTGCACCGCTGCTGTTAATATCAGCGTACCAAACCAGGACATCATCACTGGCAAACATCATTCGCCGCAGCTGGTTGCCGTTTAATACAATGGTGCCGCCTGGGCCCTGCAATTCAAAGATGTGTTCTTTGCGCTCTATGTCCCCCATGATCCGCGGCACAGTACGCTTGCAGTTGGGGCATGGTTCGGTTACCAATCCATCGGTAGCGATATCACCAGTCTTAAAGCGCAAGAGGGCAGTGCCCCGGGCATCGAGGTTGGTGATAACAATTTCACCTTTCTCGCCTTCACCAAGGACAGCTCCACTTTCCGGATCAACAATTTCAACTAACAGATGATCGGGGTTAATATGATAGCCGAAGCCTGGTTCACATTCGGCAATCCCTGATTTTGCTTCGGAATTGAAATAGATGCGCTGAACCAGGTTGTTTTTGGTCCCGACCGATTCCATGAGCTTTTTAATGCTCTCGACAACGGCAAGCGGCGCAAAATCGATGCCGATGATGATCCGTTCCAGGTTTGCAGCACTGAGACCAAAAAAATCAAGGGTCTGCAAGGCAAATCGGGCATACCCTGGCGCAGCAGCCAGCACAGGCGCTTCGAGGTTATCGACTGCCTTGAGGATTTTCTCCATCCCCAACACCCGACCACCCCCGGTCTGCAGGGCTGTGCTACCAATATCCAGAGTACTGTAAAACATTTGCCAAAAGTAGGCATTCGGCGCATAAGAAAAAGCATTGATGAGCGTATCATCCCGGGTCAAGCCCAGAATATCAAAAGCCCTGGCGCCGGCCTCCTTCAGGTTATCAATGTCGTAGCCTGTGTATTCGATTGGTACTGCTTTTGCCGTTCGTCCGGCCGTAAAATAGAGTGATGCAAATTTAAACTTAATCTCATCGTCACCGCTGTCTTTTTTTCCAAAAAGACTAAAACCTTTTTTCTTTTCTACTACCTCATCTTCAGCCGGGTAATCAAGAACAAACTGCTTCGGATGAAGGGGTTCGCCGGGTGGAGCAAGCATATCTTTTTTTTCAGTAAACGGTATCTTGCTTAAGTCTGAAACTCCTTTTATTTCTAAAGCATTGATCCCTTTTTCTTTGAACAAATTTCGATAATAAGGATGCCTGACAGCAAATTGTTCAGTAACCATCTTTTGCAGTAACTCATCCTGCAGCTTGCTGATTGCCGCCGCCGGCATCCGGCTGATTTTATTCCATGCCTGCATGCTCTTCCTCCTTTCACCTATCCGTTAGAGATTATGTTGTAGGCCTGTTGTCGACAATGCGCTTCTCTTTTAATTCTGTTTCCATACCAAGCTGGGAAACCAATTCGGGAACCGATTTAAAAATAACATCCGTCAGGGAAACTTCTGTATCTCGCAGGACCTTCTGCCTGATATCGGCCACAAAACTCTCACGGTTGATATCGCCTATGGGCGCAACATAAAGAACTATCTCGTCCAGATCAAACGGGTCATTATTGCGCTTACGCATTTCAACCTGCCATTCTTCTACATCCGGATGGCTCATCAAAAGCGGGAAGAAATTGTTCAGGTTGACAAGGGTTCCTTTGACCTTGGTCATGCTGAACTCTTTCATTTCAGATTTACGCTGAATATTTGAGCTGATTCGTGGTACTGTCCGCCCGCAATTCGGGCAGGGTTCATATAGTAAACCGCCCTTGGCAATATCACCGGTCCGGTAGCGCAGCACCGCAGTGCCCCGCCAGTCAATGGCCGAATAAACTACTTCGCCTTCTTCACCTTCCCCAACCGGTTCACCGCTTTCGGGATCAATTGTTTCAAAAACCTCCATGTCCGGATAGGTATGGTAACCAAAGTATTCATCTTCCGATGGACACTCGCCCCAGGCCACTTTGGCTTCCGTCATGCCGTAGGTAGCCAGCACCATCACATCTTCGGCACCAAGCTGGGCCAGCAGCTCTTTGATTTTATCTTTCAAACCCGGTGGGACCCTCTCACCACCGAAGAAGATCTTCTTAATCGATGAAAAATCCCGGCCTTGCTTAACCGCTTCGCGTAAGAAGTAATAACAATAGCCGGGAATGAATACCGAAACTGTTGGACGCATGTATTCAAATGCATCCATCAGGTTTTTGGTTCCGACAATCTTTCCTCCGCCACTGTGAAAGCCTGCCACATTCATTTTTTCCGCTCCAAAATAACTGGTCCAGAAAGCCAGGTGCGGGGCGAATGGAAAACAGTTGATAAAGATATCTTTATTGGTAAATTGAAAAACGTTCATCAGGCGGGTCCCTGATTCACGCAGGTTCTCGAGGTCGCGTTTAGAATAAACAAACGGTGTCGGCAAAGCCGTACGGCCGGTTGTAAAGTGAATGTGCACCGGCTTAAAATCGTAAACCCTCTCCTCTACCATATCTTTACCGCCGGTCATCGACATTTTGGCCAGATGACCGTATTTTTCAGTAACTTCCTCATCGGGACGGATGACAAAATCTTTGTGTTTTTTGGGATTCTCATCAGTCGGCGCAATATCCCATTTGTAGGTAAAAGGCAAGTGTTTCAGATCTTCGATGCCTTTAATTTTAAGGGGGTCTATTTTATGTTCTTTCAGTAATTCGCTGTAATAGGGACTATAAATATAGAGCTGGTTAGCAACAAAAGCGCGAAACTTGCGATCCTGCATTTCTTTAATTTCTTTGTAGGGCATTTTACTTAACTTGTCCCAATTCTCCATAAAACCATCACCTCCTGTAGGTATTCATCAATGGCAGGACCAGGCTCCCCTTTACTTAAGAAGAGCCTGGTCTGCACTTATCTATTTGGGAAAGGTATCATAAAGTGTGGTCATGAACCACATGATCAACACGGATAGAACGACAACGGTAATCGGTAAACCTTTACCATTATAACGTTTTTCATCATAATCCTGCCAGCCGTGCATTACGTCAACCTGTTTCTGCAGTTCCAGCGGTGGCGGCGGTGTCAACCAGGAGACCACCACGGTCAGGATAAACGACAGCGGCACAGCGATAGCGGTTATTTTGATCCAACCAAGCGGGCCGTAAAAAAACTTGGCAAAGATGGGGAACGGTATAGTAACCGGATCCATGCCGAGATAACCAATCATGATCCAGCCGTAGAAACCGACGAGGGCTCCGATAACCATACCGGCGCCAACGCCGTATTTGTTGGTCCGCTTCCACCAGATACCCATCACAATTGGCACTCCAAGACCGGCAGCGGCGATCCCGAAAGACCACATGATCGCTTCCAGAATAAACTGGGGCGGGTTAAGCGAAAAGAGGATTACTAACACACCAACTACAAACATGGCTGCGTATGAGAGTTTCAGTTTCTTCTCATCATCTACTTCCGGCTTCAATTCACCGTATAAGTCATGAATCAAGCCGGCACCCATAATCAGGAGCAATCCGGCAATAGTAGAAAGAGCGGCCGCCACTGAGCCGGCAACGGCAATAGCCAACCATCCCTGCCCGGACAGAGCGTCAAGCAGAATAAAAACCATGTAATCATAAGCAGCTTCAGGGATATCGATCCCCTGACTGCGCATATAAAACATTGCGGCAAAACCGGTAGCATAAACTGTGGTGTTTACCAGGCCGACCAGAAACACACAGATAACAGTGCTCCACCGCGCTTCCCTGGCGTCACGCACCGTAAAGTAACGCATTACAAAGTGCGGCAGACCGATAATACCAAAGAAAGAGCCGAGAAAGATCGCAATATAGACAATGGGGTGCACCAGCATGGGCCAGAAAAAGTGCGGCACAGCCTGATTCATCAGCGGCACCAAGTTGCCATAGCCGAGCGGCGGGAAGAACCAGCCGGTAGCACCCAGCGCTTTTAAGACCACGGCAACCGGGAACATCAGGCAGAAGATCAGCACTATGGTCTGGAATGTCTGGTTATAGGTAACCCCATACATTCCGCCAAGGGTAACATAGAGAGTGACAACCAGACCGCCGACAACAATACCGACAACTTCAGGCACGCCCAGGAGATAGTAGAAAACAATGCCGACTCCTTTCAGGTTGCCTCCCAAGTAAAGGACGCTGACGATCAGCATAATGACAACAGAAATAAAGCGAAGCGTTCTGCTGCCATAGCGTTCCGAAATAAAGGCCATCGTCGTAAATGATTTGTGACGCCTCAGGTAGGGAGCGGCCAGAAGCATCAGCCCGATGAAAGCGGCAGTAAAGGAAGCATAAAGAGCGATAGCGATGTAAACACCTTTAAGAATCAGAGCGGTCAAACCGATAAATGTAGTAAGGCTAAGGGCCAGCGATACCATGGCCAAACCGTTATTCAGGGCGCCAATGCTGCGTCCGGCTACATAGTAATCCCCTAAGTTTCGGGTAAAGCGACGGGCCCAGATGCTGATAAAAACAGAAATTAAAAGAACGATTAAACTAAGGACTAAACCAAGGACAAACATTTCTCCTCTAGGTTCCATTAAGGATTTTCCCTCCTTTCAACGGGCTCTAAGCCCTCTGTTTTTCTTCCAACCTATCCATCACAATACACCAGATGGCACCGATAAGCGTAGCACCAATCCAGCTTAGCGTGATCAATAAGAAATAGTGAAGCGGAAAACCGAGCACAGTCATTCCTTCTTTAGCAACAAACATTGATTCACCATAATGCTGAACCAGCTGCTCCGGGGTGGGCACTTTATCAAAAAAACTTTCATTTAATATAACCACAAACGAGCTGAAGAAACCGCCAGTTACAGAAACAATGATGAAACAAATCGCCGTAACCCATACTTCCAGCTTGTAACTCTTTCTGCTCTCGTCTGACATGCTTTCACCTCCTTTTAGAATATATTCTGCTTTTTGTTCTTTTATATTTTATTATTTTAA